>NZ_JBSFIE010000022.1:0-2048 GCF_053597395.1 Streptomyces sp. NPDC001415 | reverse complement strand
GCGTGGGGCGGATCGCCCGGCGTGCGGGCGGGTCTGCGGGCTTCTCGACGTCCTCGGGCGCGGGGAAGATCGCGTCATTCACGGCAGTCTCGGCTTCGGCAGCACCTCCAGCCACGGGGGCCAGCACGTGCTTCACGGCAGTCGGCTCCGGGGGCTCTCCAGCGCCCCCGGCCGGGCGAGCATCCGCATCCATCGCAACGGCGGCAGCATCCCCTGCCAGCCTCGCGGCACGCTCCTCCCGCAGGCAGATGCGCAACTTCTCCGGGTCGAGGCCTCCGTTGCAGGCCTGGTGGAGCAGTTGGGCGAAGCGGTAGTCGGGGTCGGCCCGCAGAGCGAGGCTGAACGCCACCCTGGCATTCGGGTCGTCGCCGGTCGACCAGGAGACCCAGCCCGCCAGAGTGAGCAGCGCGGCGGCATGGTCGCCGTACGGACCGACGCAGCGGCGGGCCAGCGCCCGCCACAGGCGCAGGGCGTGTCCTGCTTCGACTCCCTCCATCCACTCGGCGGCCCAGTCGCGGGTCATGCGGTCCTGAAGGCCCAGGATCACGGCCGCCGCCTCGTCGTGGGCGATGAGCCCGTCGTCCAGGTCGTCCGATGCGTTCCTGCCGAGCAGCAGGGTGCCGGCACCCCGGCTGCCCACTGGGTAGGCGTCCGTGCCGCGGTCCGGGCCGGGCCCCTCCGCGATCCGGCGCATGAGCCGGGCCGCCAGGTCGAGCGTCTCGTCGGCCACGGTGCGCCGGTCGCCCTCGCTCAGGATGCGGGGGAACATCTCGGCGGCCGCGGCGTCCAGGGCCCGTTCCTGGTCGGCCGCCTCATCGGTCCGCCACGGCGTGAGCCGTTCCTCCATCTCCCGCAGTGATCCGCGCACTTGGATCCCCGCGTAGGTGGCGGCGGCCGCCATGACGGAGGTGCCCGGCAGGGCGAGCACGTTGCCCTCCGGTGGACAGCAGCGGCTGTCCGGGCAGCAGTACGACCAGTAGCGGCCATCGGAAATGCAGAGCGCTTCGAGTACGGGGACGTCCAGACTGCCGCATGCAACGCGAAGCCGTTGGGCCAGCGGCCGCAACCGCTCCATCACTTCGCGGCCGGTGCCGTCCGCCGACGGGTCCTGGCAGAGGAAGACGACGATTCCATCGGGCCTGGGCCCGCGCCGCTCGCTTCCCGTGACCAGGCAGTCGGCGAGTTGGGCCGCGATGTCGGACCACTCCTGCGGCGAGGCCGGCAGCCCCACCCTGACCCGGCCGCCGAACCGGCCGCTCTCGCCGTGCAGCGCGACCAGCACGGCCGAGTCGGTCGGGTGGAAGCCCATCAAGTACGGCAGTGCGTCGGCCAGTTCGGCCGGACCGCGCAGGGTGATCCGGGGCTCGCCCGACGAGCCCCGGCATTCGGATTCGCGAGGGCCGGACCCGCAGGACGCGGCCTCATGGCATTCGGATTCGTGGGATTCGGATTCGTGGGATTCACTCGTGTCTCGCATGACTTGAGGGTTCCGCGATCACGGATCTCCCACCACCCCTGTGGATAACCTTATCCACAGGGGAAAGGCGCTGGTCATACAAATGGCTCGCAGGCGGGAGCCCGCGAACCAACGACCGCCGCAGCAGGCTGAGTTCAACCCTGCCAGGAGTGGGGCGCGCGGTGGCCCGGCGGGCGCCATCCCGCCTTGGGGAGGTTGTGCCGGGCCGCCGGGGTGTCGGTGCGCGCGGCGGCGCGAGCCAGGATCACTGCGGTGATCGCGGCAAGTTCTTCGGGGCCGACTTGGCCTCGCTCTATGCGTACGACGGCGTCGCGCACGGCGGTGTCGCACATGGCGGTCTCGCGTACAGCGGTATTGGCGCTCACGACGTGAACTCCCTTGCTATTGAGGCGGGTTGCCGTGTTTGCGGGACGGCAGGTCGGCGTGCTTGGACTTGAGCATCGCGAGTGAGGCGATGAGAACGGCCCGGGTCTCGACCGGATCGATCACGTCATCCACCAGACCCCGCTCGGCCGCGTAGTACGGATGCATCAGCTCGGCCTTGTACTCCTTGACCATCCGCGCCCGCATC
>NZ_JBSFIE010000021.1:0-128615 GCF_053597395.1 Streptomyces sp. NPDC001415 | reverse complement strand
GGCAACGCGGCATGGGGGTCCCCCCTGGCCCTTAAGGCCTTGGGGGAGTGCGTGCCAGACACCGCGGGCCCGGGCGGGGTTTAGACACAGGCTCTCAGGTCCCCCCACGGTCCAGGAGCCGTCGCGCCCCCACGCAGCCGCTCCCGGAGGCAAGGAGCACAGCATGATCGGTCGTACGTTACGTCTGCTGGGAGTCGGCCTGGTGCTGGCTCTCGCCGCGCAGGCCCCGGTGGCCGCGGCGCCGAATGCATCTCAGGCCGATACCTGCGCAATCAAGTCGAGGCCCTCGGGCAAGGTGCTCCAGGGGTACTGGGAGAACTGGGACGGAGCCGCCAACGGCGTTCATCCGCCGCTGGGTTGGATCCCTGTCACCGACTCCCGCATCAGCGGCCACGGCTACAACGTCATCAACGCGGCCTTCCCCGTGATCCGTTCGGACGGCACCGTGCTGTGGGAGGACGGCATGGACGCGACGGTGAAGGTGCCCACGCCCGCCGAGATGTGCCAGGCGAAGGCGTCCGGCCAGACGGTCCTCATGTCCATCGGCGGGGCCGCGGCCGGCATCGATCTCAGTTCGAGCGCCGTCGCCGACCGGTTCGTTGCGAGCATCGTGCCGATCCTCAAGCAGTACAGCTTCGACGGCATCGACATCGACATCGAGACCGGCCTGGTGGGCAGCGGGAACATCAACGCCCTGTCGGCCTCACAGGCCAACCTCATCCGCATCATCGACGGCGTCCTCGCACAGATGCCCGCGAACTTCGGCCTGACGATGGCCCCGGAGACGGCGTACGTCACCGGGGGCAGCGTGACGTACGGCTCCATCTGGGGCGCATACCTGCCCATCGTGAAGAAGTACGCGGACAACGGCCGGCTGTGGTGGCTGAACATGCAGTACTACAACGGCAGCATGTACGGCTGCTCCGGTGATTCGTACGAGGCCGGTACAGTCGCCGGGTTCACGGCGCAGACCACCTGCCTCAACAAGGGCCTCGTAGTACAGGGCACCACGATCAAGGTGCCGTACGACAAGCAGGTGCCGGGGCTTCCGGCCCAACCGGGCGCCGGGGGCGGCTATATGGCGTCCCATCAGGTTTCCCAGTCCTGGAATTCCTACAACGGTGCGCTCAAGGGCTTGATGACGTGGTCGATCAACTGGGACGGCTCGAAGAACTGGACGTTCGGCGACAACGTCAAGACGCTGCAAGGCCGTTGATGCCAGCGTGGCCCTGAGCCCCGCCCGGATTCGGTCGGGCGGCGGCATGGGGCCGGCCCGCATGTGGGTCAACCGCCCGCACATGTGGGCCGACCACACAGAACGGCGGCCCTCAGACCGGCCGGGGCCCATGTGGGAGGAACCGCCCGACCGCCCGCCGAGCAGCGGGGAACATACCCGTGGCCGGGAGTTCCAGGACGGTCCGCTCCGGCACGCGCTGGAGCGGACCGGCGGGGCGGTACCAGGTGCACGGGGAAGGGAGGAGGTTCGGCGGGCTGCCGGTGTGCGCCTTGAGGGCGACGCTGACCAGCGTGAGCAGCAGGTCCACATCCGAGTCGCAGTCGAGCAGTATGGTGACCCACGCCGACCCGGGCTTCAGACGTATCGCCGTGCTGTGCCGCAGCTCGGGGCGGAGCCGCTCGATCGCCATGTGGGTGAGGTGCAGGTCGGCCGCGAATCCGGAATGGAAATGCACCACTTCGTATTCCGACGTGAAAAGCGCCTCCCCCACTGCGCACCGGGGTGGGCCACTTACCAGGTTCGGCCATGATTGCAACTGGTCCATGGCGCGATGAGCCGCGGTCATGACGCCATCCTCGCGCACACTTCACCCGGAGGACCACCCCCATCCACCCACTGATGAGTTTCGTGGCCGATCCGCGCCCGATGACCTGTGGGCCCAGGCAATTCCCCGCGGTATTCACCTCTGATTCACCTTCTGTACAGGTGACTCATTCTGGCGGGTGAGCTCGGCCACGACCGCCGCGATCCCTTGCACGGTCGGGGTCTCGAAGTACGCGTCCAGAGGGACATCGACGCCCAGCCGGTCGAGGAGCCGGGCCGAGATCTGGGTCATCGTGATCGAGTGGCCTCCGAGGTCGAACAGGTCCTCGGTGTCGCCGACTTCGGGCAGCCGCAACACCTCGCACCACACCTCTCGTACCGCTTCCAGCGGGGTGTCCCCCGCCGTGGGTGACGGGGCGGGCGCGTCGGGTGGGGCGGGCAGGGAACCCCTGTCGAGCTTTCCGTTCGGCGTGAGGGGCAGGGCGTCGAGCGCGACGAGGACTTCCGGAACCATGTACGCCGGAAGCGACACCGCCAGAGCCCGCCGTACGACACCCGGGTCCGCGTCGCCGACGTGGTAGCCGACCAGGCGCCCATCCCGTACGGCTGCCGCGGCCCGGTCCACGCCGGGCACGGCGAGGAGCCTCGATTCGATTTCGCCGAGTTCGATCCGGTAGCCCCGGAGTTTGATCTGGTCGTCATTCCTGCCCAGGAACTCAAGGCGCCCGTCGTCCCGGTGGCGCACCCGGTCTCCGGTGCGGTAGATCCGGCTGCCGGGCGGCCCGAACGGGTCGGGCAGGAACCGCTCCCTGTCCAGGTCCGGCCGGCCGAGGTAGCCGCGGGCGAGCCCGGCCCCAGCTATGTACAGGTCGCCCGCCACACCCACAGGAACCGGCGCCAGGTGTGCGTCGAGCACATAGGTACGGGTGTTGGCCAGCGGCCGGCCGATCGTCACTCGATCCGGCTCCCTGGTGACGCCGTCCTCGGTGACGTCGCCCTCGGTGACGTCGCCCTCGGTGACGTCGCCCTCGGTGACGTCGCCCTCGGTGACGTCGCCGTGGATGACGTCACGCTCGGTGGCGTTGTCCATGGCGAGCCGCCCGTGCTCAGTGACGTCGTCCACGTCGAGGCCGTCCACCGCGAACTCGTCCGCTGTCGACCAGATGGTGGTCTCCGTCGGGCCGTACACGTTGATGAGCCGTCCGACCCTGGGCCGCAGTCTGCGCGCGAGCGTGGGCGGGAGGGCCTCGCCGCCGGTCAGCGCCGTGACGGCTGGGTCGTCGAAGCCGGCGTCGAGGAGCATTGCCCAGCCGGTCGGGGTGGCCTGGATGTGGGTGATGCCGTGCCGGGCGGCGAGTTCGCGCAGCGCCGTACCGTCGCACGTCTGGCTTTCGCCCGCCACGACCACCGTGGCCCCCGTGATCAGCGGAAGGAACAGCTCAAGCCCGGAGATGTCGAACGACATCGAGGTCAGAGCGAGCCACTTGTCGGCGGGCCCGGAGTCGAGCAGGTCACGCATCGACAGGAGGAGGTTGGTCAGCGAGTGGTGCTCGATCTGTACGCCTTTGGGACGGCCGGTCGAACCGGAGGTGTAGATGACGTACGCGAGGTCGGCCGGAGCGGCGGCCTGCCGGGGACGTCCGGCATCGCCACCCACACAAACTGACCCTTCGTCAATTGCCGACGTGTCGACACCTTCGACAAGGTCGGACTCACTCAGCTCCACAGCGGCATTCGAGTCCGTCGCGATGAACTCCACGCGTTCTGAGGGGTATTCAGGGTCCAGCGGAATGTATGCCGCCCCCGATTTGAGCACCCCGAGCAGCGCCACGCCAAGCCGCTCCGAGCGCTTCGCCCGTACGGTGACGAGGTCGCCGGGTCCGACGCCCTTGCCGCGCAACCGGTCCGCGAGGTGTTCGGACGCGGCGTCCAACTGGGCGTAGGTGAGATGGCGGTCGCCGTGTACGACGGCCACCGCGTCGGGCGTGCGGGCCGTCTGCTCCGCGAACAGTTCAAGGACCGTCTTCGCGGGCCGCTCCACGGCCGTGTCGTTCCACTCGGCGAGCAGGCGCTCGCGCTCATCGGCGTCGAGCAGGGGCAGGTGGGCGAGCGCGGTGTCCGGGTCGGCGGCCGCCCGGGTGAACAACGTCAGCCAGTGACGGGCGATGCTCCGCGGCGCATCGGGCCACGCATCCCGCTTCGGGCACTGGAGCAGCACACTCAACTCGCCCGGCGCATCGGCGACTTCGATACGCAGCGCGTTACGTGCCGTGTGGCTGGAGGGCGACCAGTCGGCCCGCGTCGTGAGCCCGGGGAAGTCGGGCACGGCGTCCGGGCGGCGGTACGACATCGAGACCTGGGCCAGCGCGACGCCCGGCTTCACCCCGACACCGACCCGCCCGAGCGGCACGTCCCGCACCGGGTACAGCTCGCGCAGCCCGGCGCGCACCGCGCGGGCGAACTCCCCGAAGGTCGCGTCGGCTTCCGGCATGGAGGAGAAGGGCAGCTCATTCACGTACACGCCGATACGGTCCCGCTGCTCGGGGGTGCGGGTGCCGAGGTCCAGCGCGGTGACCGGGGCGCGGTTGCCGTACCGGAACAGGAGTGCGTGCAGGGACGCCACGATCAGCTCGAAGCGGGTCACGCCGACCCGGCGCGCCACCGGGTCGAGGCGTTCGCGCAGCTCTTCGGGGAAGCGGAACTCCACCGAGTCGCCCTCGGCCACCCCGTGAGCGGGGCGCTCAAGCCCGGGCAGTACCACCTCGTCGTCGGTGAGCGGATGCCTGGCCCAATAGGCCTGTGCACAGGGCAAGTTGGCGGCGATCCGCTCCTCCTCGGCACCCGGCGGTTCGGCCGGGCGGAGTTCCGGGAGCCCGGCATCGACTCCCGTCGCCTCGGCCCGGTAGACCGCGGCGAGGTCGGCCAGGAGCAGGCCCATCGACTGCCCGTCGAAGACGAGGTGGTGGGCGACGACGAGCAACAGGTGCTCGCGCGGCCCGGCGCTCAGCAGCACCAGCCTGCACAGCGGCCCGCGGGCGAGATCGAAGGGCGCCACGATGTGCCGCCGCACCGCGCCCGGGACGTCCCGTTCGACGCCGTACCGCTCGACAACGAGCTCGGGCGACTGGGCGGCCGGAACCAGAAAAGGCGCACCTGCCCGGTCCTCGACAGCGCTGGTCAGCGCCTCGTGCCTGCGCACGATGACTGCGACGGCCCGCCGCAGCGCGGAAACGTCCAGATCGCCCTCGAAGCGTACGGAGAACGGAAGGTGATGAACCGTCAGACAGTTGTCGAACTGCTCGTTGAACCAGATGCCGCTCTGCGCGGCGGAGGCGGGACGCGGCGAAGTGAGACGCGGTCGGGTCTGGCACGCAGGGGCGGACTCGGACTCAGCGGCAGGGCGCGGCTCGGGGGCGGGCCCGGGACCGGACGCGGGGTTGGGCCCAGGATGGGACTCGGGATCGGACTCGGCAGGGGCTGCGGACATCGAACACGTCCTGTCACCGTCAATGCGGTCTCGGTAGCAAAGGCACATCCCCCGGGTACCGCGGCGGGAACAAGCCCCTCCGATCGGCTGACTCAATCTGCCTGATGCCGACGCGAATACGCAATAGCTTGATCAATCTCCTTAACTTCTCGCTACATCCACCCGGCCGGACCACACCGCCCCCGGAATGCCAGGCCTGGCACGCGAGTTGGGGCGGATCCGAACAGTCGACCATTGACAGGCTCGGCGGCACTGATCAATCATCGCGGTCAGACCAAACCGGCCGACGGTGCGAGTGCGGCCCTCGATCGCATGCCCCGACGGCGGCGGGAACTTCCCCCTCAGCTCCCCTGCGCCGGGCGACGATTTTCCCGACCCGCCGCATCACCCTGACCGAAATTCAGCAACCCCTGCGATCCCCCGCGACCTCCCGCGAACCCCTTGACCCCCTTGAACAAGCCTCCCGCAGAGGGGAAGAACCGCTGTGCCCGCGAACCGAACGACCCCCAATTCCCTTCCCGAGCAACCGCCTTCGGCCCCTAAGCAGAACGCACCCAAGCAGAACGCACCGAAGCAGGCTTCACAGAGCGCACCGAACTCGCAGACCTCGCAGAATTCACAGAACTCGGCGGTAACATCGGCGGTGACAAAGGTGGGCCGAACCGCACCGCCGGCTGCGTCCTTCGCACAGCAGAGGCTGTGGTTCCTGTCGCAGCTGCGGGGCGCGAGCGAGGCGTACCACATGCCGCTCTGGATGATGCTTCAAGGTGCCCTGGATCATGGGGCGTTGAGCCGTGCACTTGACGCGCTCGTCGCCCGGCACGAAGTACTGCGGACCCGCCTGGTCGCGGTGGCGGGCGAAGCCGTCCAGCGAGTCGATCCACCCGAAACGGGTTTCGCTCTCCTGCGACACGACCTCACCGGCCTGCCCGACGCGGACGAACAACTCGCGGCGCTGCAACGCGAGGAGGCCGCCGCTCCCTTCGATCTGGAGCGGGGACCCCTGATCCGGGGGCGCCTGGTCAGACTGGCGCCGCACAGACACGCCTTACTCCTGACGATGCATCACATCATCTCGGACGGCTGGTCGACGGGAGTGCTCACCCGCGAACTCGGCGCACTGTACGCCGCGTTCACCCAGGGTGAGCCCGACCCGCTGCCACCACTCGCCGTGCAGTACGCGGACTACGCCGCTTGGCAGCGCCGACTGCTGTCCGAGGGCGCGCTGGCCTCGCAGGCCGACTATTGGCGCGAGACTCTGAGGGGCGCTCCCGCGCTGCTGGAACTCCCCACCGACCACCCTCGCCCGGCAGAGCAGAATTACGGCGGCGGGAATGTTCGGATCAACTTCGGCGAAGAATTTACCGCCGCCCTCACCGCATTCAGTCGGCGTCATCGCAGCACCCTTTTCATGACCGTGCTGAGCGGCTGGGCCCTGGTTCTCTCCCGCCTTTCCGGCCAGCGGGACCTGGTGATCGGCACGCCCGTCGCCAATCGCCGTCGTACCGAACTCGAAGGCCTGATCGGCTTCTTCGTCAACACGCTTGCCCTGCGCATCGACCTTTCCGGCGCTCCTTCGGTGGCCGAGCTGCTCGGCCGCGTACGAGGTGCGACGCTGTCGGCCCTCAAGCACCAGGATCTGCCGTTCGAGCAGGTCGTCGAACTCGTCAATCCTCCCCGCACGCTCGCCCACACTCCCGTCTTCCAGACCATGTTCGCCTGGCAGAACAACGAGGAGGGCGAGGTGAAATTGCCGGGCATCGAGGTGGCTCCGCTGGATTCGCCGTCCACCGCCGCAAAATTCGATCTGGCGCTGTCCTTGGGCGAAGAGGACGGACGTGTGGTCGGCACGCTGGACTATGCCGACGCTCTTTTCGACGCCGAAACCGCCGAACGTCATGCCCGCCATTTGAAACGTGTTCTTGAGCAGATGATCGAGAGCCCCGAGCGGGAAGCGGCCACCCTGTCCCTGCTCGACGAGCGGGAGCGCCGGCAGCTGATCGTGGACTGGAACGACACTGCCCGGCCGGTGTCGGAGACCGGCCTGGTCGAACGCTTTGAGGACCAAGTACGTTCCAGACCAGGTCAGTTGGCCCTGCTCTGCGGCGACGAGCGGCTCGACTACGCCCGCTTGGACCGGCGGGCCAACCGGCTGGCCCACGCCCTGATCGCCCGCGGTGTCCGTAAGGATCAGGTGGTCGGCCTGCACACCGGGCGCTCGGCCGAGCTGGTGGTCGGCGTCCTCGGGATCCTCAAAGCCGGTGCCGCCTATCTCCCCCTCGATCCGGGACTGCCCGCCGAGCGCCTCGCCCACCTGGTGGCCGACGCGGCCCCGGCCCTGGTGCTGAGCGACGCGACGACACCGCCGGCCGGCTGGCAGTCACTGTCGGCGGTCGAAACCGAAGGCCGCAGCGACAACGCGCCCCGCGTCCCGGTCACCCCGGACGATCTCGCGTACGTCATCTACACCTCGGGTTCGACCGGCAGACCCAAGGGTGTCGCGGTGACACACGGCAACGTTGTCAACCTCTTCGACCACTGGCTGGCCCGGATGGGCTCCGCACCCGACGAGGCGGCATCCATGTGGTCGAGCATCGGCTTCGACGCCTCGGTGCACGAGATCCTGCTGCCGCTGACCAGCGGAGCCGCCCTGCACCTCGTACCCGAAGAACTGCGCGGCGACCCCGAGGCGCTCATGGACTGGTTGCGCACCCGCCGCATCGCGCAGGCCTTCCTGCCTCCCGCCTTCATCAAGTGGATCGACGAGGACCCGGAGCGCCGGCTCGCCGGCCTCGCGCTGCGCCGGCTCCTCACCGGCGTCGAGTCCCTGCCAGAGCAGGCCCTGCACCGCATGACACAGGCGCTGCCGGGGCTGCGCGTCCTGTACGGGTACGGGCCGACCGAGGCCACGCTCTACAGCACCGCCTACTTCGACCCACAGCCCCTGGCGCGGCAGTGCCCGATCGGCAAGCCACTGGCCAACACCCGGGTCTATCTCCTCGACGAGCACCTGGAACCGGTACCGATCGGCGTACCCGGCGAGCTGTACATCGGCGGCGCGGGCCTGGCCCGCGGCTACCTCGGCCGCCCGGATCTGACCGACGAGCGCTTCCTGCCGGACCCCTTCGTCCCCGGCGCGCGCGCCTACCGCACCGGCGACCTCGCGCGCTGGCTGCCCGACGGCAACGCCGAGTACGTCGGCCGCAGCGACCACCAGCTCAAGCTGCGCGGCTTCCGCATAGAACCGGCCGAGATCGAGGCCGCGTTGCTTGAGGAGCCCGGCGTGTACGAGGCCGCGGTGTTCGCCGACCGGCTCGCGACGGGCGAGCAGCGCCTGGTTGCCGCCGTCGGCCGCAGCGAGGGTGAGCCGCGCCTGCCCGCGCAGTGGCGCGCCGCCCTGTCACGACGGCTCCCCGACTACATGATCCCGGCGCTCTTCATCGAGCTGCCGCGACTGCCGGGAACCCCGAACGGCAAGCTCGACCGCACGGCCCTGCTCGAACTCGCCCACACGGGCGGACCCGCCCAGGTCAACCAGACAAGCCCGCGCGACCACATCGAGCTGACGCTCTATCACATATGGCAGCGCCTGCTCCTGCGGCCGGAGATCGGCATCGGCGACAACTTCTTCGACATCGGCGGGAGTTCGATCTCCGCGATCAAGATGGCGCACGCGATCCGCGAGGCGTTCGCCGAGTCCCTTCCGGTCCGCGACATCATCCAGCACCCCACCATCGAGGCGCTGGGCGGCCGACTGCGCGAAGGCGTCACCGGTCCGCCGCCGAGCAACCTGATCGAGTTCCGCGCGGGCGACGGCGCCGGGCGCGTGGTCTGCGTCCATCCGGCGGGCGGCACCGCGTTCTGCTACCTCTCGCTGGCCAAGTCGCTGCCGGATTCGTACGGCGTGTACGGAATCCAGTCGCCCGGGGTCAACCCGGGCGAAGCCTTCCTGCCCACGGTCGAGGCGATGGCCGAGGAGTACCTCCGCCTCATCGAGCCCCTCGCTGACGGGCCGCTCGTCCTGACCGGCCTTTCCTACGGTGGTCTGGTCGCCCACGAGATGGGCCGCCGTCTCGCGCTGGCCGGGCACCCCGAGCTGAGCGTGGTCCTGCTCGACACGCAGGCCACGGCCGATCCGGCGGAACAGGCGCTGGTCGAGCCGGTGGAGATGGCCGAGTTCCGCGACAAGCTCGTCAAGTTCAACGGGATGTACCCCGGCATCGAGGACCGCCAGATCGACCAGTACTTCCAGCTGTACAACCACAACCGGCTGACCGCCCGCGACCACCGGCCCGCGTCGACGTCCGCCCGGCTGGTCCTGGTCCAGGCTCTGGGCGGCACCCAGGATCCCCGATCCGCCGTCCAGGTACGGGAGTTCTGGGCCGACCACACCCGCGACGGCCTCGTCGTGGAACCGCTGGACTGCGACCACTGGGAGGTCCTGGAGCACCCCGCCCTGCCCCGAGTGGCAGCGCTCATCGACGCCGAGCTGGGGCGGCTGCGTAAAAGCGCGGCACGCCACCTCCCCTTCCCCGCGAGGACGCCCACGAGGCAGTCCACAAGCCAGTCCGCTTCGGCCCACGCCCAGGAGGCATGATGGCAGCCAGACCGGACGAATCCCTGTCCTCCTCCCCCTGCCTCACCGAGGACGACACCCCGGCCCTCTCCGCCGCCGGCCTCGCCGAGAGCGTGCTCGCGCAGGTGGGCCGCACCCCGGACGCGGTCGCCGTCGTCGATGGTGAGCGCTCCCTCACCTACGCGGAGCTCGACACCGCGAGCGCGTCGGTCGCGCGGGTCCTCGGCCGCCGCGGGGTGCGCCCCGGCCAGGCGGTGGCCGTGTGCCTGCCGCGCTCCTGGCGGCTGGTCTGCGTCATGCTCGGGATCCGGCGGCTCGGCGCGGTGGTGGTGCCGCTCGACGCGCAGAGCCCGCCCGACCGCCGCAGCCACATCCTGGCCGACTCCGCGAGTGTCGCGGTGGTCCACGGCCCGGGGTCTCAACTGACCGATGACGTATGCCAGTTGAGTGCCGAAGATCTGCTGCACGAGAGCGACGGGGAGAGACCCGAGCTGCCGCACGACACGGCTCCGGCGTCGCCCGCCCCCGCGCCCCCGCCCCTCTCCTCGCTCTCCTCCTCCTCGCCCTCGTTCCTCTTCTACACCTCCGGCACCACGGGCCGCCCCAAGGGCGTCGAGGTGCGAGATGCCGGGATCCTGCGCCTCGCGCGCCCCGGCTACATCGAGCTCGACCCGGCCGCGCGCTACGCCTGCCTCTCCAACCCCGCCTTCGACGCGCTGAGTTTCGAGGTCTGGGTGCCGCTGCTGACCGGCGGCTGCTGCGTGATCCTCGACGACGCGACCGCCCAGACGCCGCACCTCCTCGCGGCAGCCCTGGAGGCACAGCGCATCGACACCGCGTTCATCACCGTCGCGCTGTTCAACGCGGTGGTCGACCGGATGCCGCACTGCTTCGCCGGGGTCGGTCAGGTCCTGGTGGGCGGGGAGCAGCTCAACGCGCGGCTGATCCGGCGCTGGTACCGCGACAACGCCGGCAGCACGACCCGGCTCTACAACGTGTACGGCCCCACCGAGTCCACCACCTTCGCCCTCTGCCATCCCATCCCGCGCGACTTCCACGACCACGTGGTGCCGATCGGGCGCGCCCTGCCCGGCACGTCCGCCGTGGCGGTGGTCTACGGATCCGGACCGGCCGAGCCGGGCCAGGTGGCCGAACTCCTGCTCTCCGGCGAGGGGTTGGCCATCGGGTACCGCAACCTTCCCGAGGAGACGGCCCGCCGTTTCGTCCGGCTGCCGTGGCTCGGCGACGTCCGCCACTACCGCACCGGCGATCTGGTCCGCCCGCATGCCGACGGCGGCTTCAGCTATGTGGGACGCGCCGACCGGCAGGTCAAAGTGCGCGGATTCCGCATCGAACCCGGCGAGCTGGAGCGGCAGATCGTCGCCCATCCCGCGGTACGCCAGGCCTACGTCTGCACGCGCCGCGACCCCGAAAGCGGCGCGAACGAGCTCCTCGCCCATGTGGTGCTCGGAGCCGACCTGTCGCACGACGAGTTCGACCGGCACCTCGCGAACGGCCTGCCCTCCTACATGCGGCCCCATCGAGTCCACCTGGTCGACGAGCTGCCCCTCAACGCCAACGGCAAGGTCGACCAGGCCGCGCTGCTGTCCGGCGGAACCCCGCCCTGGCGCGCCGATACGGCGTCGGTGGCCACAACTCCCCACCAGCAGGCCGTACTCGACATGGCCTCGCGCATCCTCGACGTACCCGGGCTGCGCCTCGGCGACAGCTGGATCGCCAATGGCGGGGACTCCCTCAAGGCCCTGCGGCTGCGTTTCGAGATTCGCCGTCAGTGGGGCTGCGAACTGGCCCCGTCCGTGGTGCTGCGAGGCGACTTCGAGCAACTGGCCGCCGCCATCACGCCGGGCCGCCCGCAGGAATCCCTCTACCCGGTGCCCGCCGCTCCCGCGGGTGCGCGTTCGGCGCCGGCCACCTCCGAGCAGCAGCGGCTCTGGCTGCTGCAACAGCGGGATCCGGGCTCCAGCGCGTACAACGTCGGCCTCGCCTTCCGCCTGGAGGGGGTGCTCGACACCGCCGCGCTGCGGCAGGCGCTCAGCCGGCTCGTGGCACGCCACCCAGCCCTGCGCACCGCCTTCGCACCCACGCCCGAGGGGCTGACGCAGCAGGTCGCGGAGGCGTACGACCCGTGGCTTGAGGCGGACCCCGAGCCGGCCTCGGACTGGCGCGCCTTCGCCCGCCAGCTCTTCTCGACGCCCTTCGACCTGGCGGACCCGCACCTCGTGCGGGCGTGCCTGCTGCCGGAGGGCGAAGGCGGTGTACTGCTGCTCCAGTTGCACCACATCGCGGTCGACGGCTGGTCGCTCAACGTCATCTTCCGCGAGCTCTCGGCCGACTACGCGGCCGCACTGACCGGGGATCCGATACCGGAGGAGGACGCTCCCCCCACACCGCTCGACTACGCCGCGTGGCAGTCCGACTGGTTCGGGAGCGCCGCGTACGCCGACCAACGCCGTTCGCTCGCACGGCAGTTGGGTGCTGTCGAGACTCAGGACGCGCCGCTGGTGCCGCTCCGCCCCCGCTCCTCCGGCCGGCTCCATCGCGCCTCGCTCGACCCCGGTCGTCGCGCCACCCTCGACCGGCTGAGCGCCGAGCTGGGGCTCACCCGCTTCCAGGTGCTGCTCAGCGTCTTCGCCTGGAGCCTGTACGGCGTGACCGGGCGGGCGCGCCCGAGGATCGCGGGGCCGGTGGCCAACAGGCCGGTGCAGGAGTTCGAGTCCTGTGTGGGCATGTTCGCCAACACCGTTCTCCTGCCGCTCGGTTCGGCGCCGGGGGAGACTCTGCGTCGCCAGCTCGTACGCCAGGCCGCCGACATTCAGGCCGTGCTCGACCGGCAGGGCGTGGCGCTGGCCGACGCCCTGGTCGACCGGGGTGTGCACCCCGACGGCCCACCCTTCGACTTCATGTTCGTACTCGAAAACACGGACTTCGGCGCGCTGGCGCTGCCCGGCTGCGCCGCCCGGCCGCAGTGGCTCGCCCCGGCCGATGCCAAATGCCCCCTCACCCTGTCCGTGGTCGAGCGCGAGAGCGGTTTCGACTGCCTGTGGGAGTACGCCGACGACCACTTCGACGAGGACGAAGTGCGGGCGATGGCCGAGCTGTTCGGACGCGGCCTCGACAGCCTGGCGGCCGGTTCCGGCGATCCGACCCTGGCGGACCTGGTGGCCCCCTACCGACGCGGCCTGCCGGACCCCGGCATCGGCGCCGCGACTCTCCTCTCCTTCACCACCGTCGCCGAAGGCTTCGCCCGACAAGCCCGGCTGTCGCCGCACGCACCCGCACTCGTGACGCCCGATCGCAGCGTCAGTTATGCCCAACTCGGCGTCTACGCAGCTGCGTTGGTGTTCGAGTTGCAGTCACGGTTCCCGCTGCCTCAGGCGCCCGGCGGTGCGGCCGGCAGTGTCGCCCTGCACTTCGAGCCGTCGGTCGAGCACGTCGTGGCGCTGCTCGCGCTCGCGCGGCTCAACCTCACCGCCGTGCCGCTCGACCCGGCCTATCCACCGGCACTGCTGCGGCAGATCCTCGATCAGGTGCGGCCCCTGTGCGTCCTGGTCGCGCCGGCCGGCGAGGCCGCCGTCGACGCGATCGCCTCCGACGGGCTCGTACGGCACGTCGTGACGCTGTCGACCGCCGCGGCGCCCGCGCTGCCGCCGCACGACGGGGTCCGGCCGCTGTACACGTTGTTCACCTCCGGCTCCACGGGCACCCCCAAGGGCGTCCAAGTCCCCGACCGCACGCTGTGCAACCTGCTGCACTGGCAGAGCGAGGCGGGCGGACTCGCCGGGGGTGCCGTCACGCAGCAGTTCTCCATGCTGTCCTTCGACGTGTCGTTCCAGGAGATCTTCACGACCCTGTGCGGCGGCGGGACCCTGCACTTGGCGCGACCGGGCCTGCGGCAGGACGCGCCGGCTCTGCTGGACCAGCTCGAAACGGCGGGCGTCGAGCGGATCTTCCTGCCTTACGTCGCCCTGCAACTGCTCGCCGAACACGGCGTCCGGCTCGGCCGTCACCCCTCGAAACTCCGCGAAGTGGTCACCGCGGGCGAGCAGTTGCTGTGCACGGACGCCATCCGCCGATGGTTCGCCGGGATGCCCGGCGCGCGGCTCTTCAACCACTACGGGCCGACCGAGACGCATGTGGTCAGCGCCCTGTGCCTCGAAGGCGACCCCGAGCACTGGCCGGCTCGTCCCGCCATCGGCCGCCCCGTCGCCGGAGCCCGGCTGCGGGTGGTGGACGAGCACGACGAAGCCGTGCCGCCAGGGTCGTCCGGCCGTCTCCTCATCGGCGGCCCGATGGCCGCGCCCTGCTACCTGGGCGACGCCGCGCTCAACGAGTCCCGCTTCGTCGAGCTGCCGGGACTCGGCCGCTTCTACCGCAGCGGCGATCGGGCCCGCTTCGACCGCCAGGGCCTGCTCCACTACCTGGGCCGAGACGACCAGCAGATCAAACTCAGCGGCCACCGGCTTGAGTTGGGCCAGATCGAGTCGGCGCTCCTTCGCTGTCCCGGCGTCGTCAACGCGGTGGTGGTGCACGACGGCGAGCGCCTGGTGGCCTGCTTGCAGTGCCGCGGCGAGTCGCCCACACCGGAGAGCCTCGCGAGCCATCTGGCGACGCTGCTCCCTCCGTACGTTCGGATCGACCGGTTCCGGCGGCTCGACGCGCTGCCGCTGACGCCCAGCGGAAAGCTCGACCGGCGTACGGTCCTGTCCGCGCCCGGCGAGGAGCTGCGCCCGCGCGCCGTCGCGGCGCCCGTCCTGTCGGCGCGCGAGTCACGGCTCAGCGAGCTGTTCCAGGGGGTGACGGGCCGGCCGATCGACCCCGGGCAGCGCTTCTTCGACGCGGGCGCCTCCAGCCTGGACCTGATGCGCTTCCATCTGCGCTGCACCGCCGAACCCGGCCCGCAGTTCACGATCCCGGACCTGTTCGAGCACGTCACCATACGGAGCCTCGCGGGCTTCCTCGACGGGCGCGCGGGAGAGACCGCACCGGGCCCGCGAGGGGCCGCACGGAGCTCCGACCGTACGCACCCGGCTGACGAACCCGTCGCCGTCATCGGCATGGCGGTCCGGCTTCCCGGAGCCGACGACCTGGACTCCTTCTGGGAGTTGGTGACATCCGCAGGACGCGGCATCGAGCACTTCGACGCGGCCGAGGGACTGGTCGGGGCCCGGAGTCAGATGGCGGGGCTGCTCGATTTCGATCCGGAGCACTTCGGCATCAGCCGCCATGACGCCCGCCTGATGGATCCGCAGCAGCGGCACCTCCTGATGAGCTCCGTGCAGGCGCTGGCCCATGCCGGGATCGCCGATCCGGGCGGGCGGCGCATCGGGATCGTCGCGGGCTGCGGCGAGAACACGTACTTCCAGAGCCTGCTCCGCGAGGCCGATCCCGAGCGGCTGCCCGACGGATTCCAGCTCGCCCTGCACCACGACAAGGACTTCCTGACGACCAAGGTGGCCTACCACCTCGATCTGTCGGGTCCGGCCTTCACCGTGCAGGCCGCCTGCGCCAGTTCGCTCGTGGCGGTACATGTCGCCGTCGGGCTCCTGCGTCAGGGTGAGGCCGAACTCATGCTGGCGGGAGGCGTGTTGGTCGACACCCTGCTGAGCGACGGCTACGCCTACCGGCCGCAGCACATCTTCTCCCCCGACGGCCACTGCCGCCCGTTCAGCGACGACGCCGACGGCACCATCGGGGCGAGCGGAGTCGGCGTCGTGGTGCTGAAGCCGCTGCGGCTCGCGCGGCGCGACGGCGACACGGTGTACGCGGTGATCACCGGCTCGGCGGTGAACAACGACGGTGCGGGGAAGCTCAGTTACAGCGCTCCCTCGCTCGCCGGGCAGCGCGAGGTGATCCGCGCCGCCCTCGGCCGCAGCGGCCGCACCGGCGCCGACCTCGGCTATGTCGAAGCCCACGGCACCGGTACCCGGCTCGGCGACCCGGTGGAGGCCGGCGCGCTGCGCCAGGCGTACGGCCTCGACCCCGCCGAGCTCGACGCCGCGGAGGGGCAGCGCTGCGCACTCTCGTCGGTGAAGAGCCAGCTGGGGCATCTGGGTGCGGCGGCGGGCGTGGTGGGCCTGGTGCGGGCCGCCCTCGCGGTCCACCACGGAGTGATCCCGCCGACCGTCGACTTCCGACGGCTCAATCCGCGGATCGGCCACGATCCGGCCCCGTTCTACATCCCGACCCGGGCCCGGCCCTGGCCCGCCGGCCGGCCCCGGATCGCCGCGGTGAGCAGCTTCGGCATCGGCGGAACCAATGCTCATCTGGTGCTCGAACAGGCCGAGCCCGCCGGGGAGTTGAGCACTTCCGGGCATGATGCCCTTCTCCTCTCCAGCCGCAGCGAGGCGGCGCTGCGTATCGACGCCCGGCGCATCGCCGGCCACCTCGAATCCCGGCCCGAGCAATACCGGGCCGTACTGCGGCACCTCCAGGCCGGGCGGCCGGCGCATCGGTACCGGGCGGGGGCGGTGTGCCCGGACGCGGCTGCCGCCTCGGCCTGGCTGCGTACCGCCGCAGGGGTCGGCGTGGTGCCGAGCGGGCGGACCTGCCGGGCCGAAGACCTGGCGGCCTCGGACGTCGTGGCCGCCTGGCTCGCCGGTGACGCGGTCGAGTGGCCGCCGGGGCCGGCCCAGGCACCCTGGGACTTCCCGCCGCCCGCTTTCGACCTGGCGGCGTACGACTTCCCGCGGGCGGAGGCGGATCGCCGGCCGCAGCGGTCGCGAGGCGAGGCCGAAACCGCTTCCGGGCCGCCGCAGTACCGGGCGGAGACCGCGGCCGAAGCCAGGCCGCACCGGATCCTGGCGGAGGCCGGGACAGACCCCCGGCCGCATCGGTCCCGACCGGAAGCCGATCCCGGGACCTGGCCGCAGCGGCTGCCCGAGGAGGCGTGGCTGCACCAGCCGCATTGGGTGCGACGGAGCCGTGCCGTATCCGCGCCAGGGACGCCCGGGCTGCTCGTGGTGATGACCGCGGGACCCCTGGCGGCCGAGGCGCTGCACGCCTTGCGAACCGGCGGTGGGCGGGTCGTACGGGTCGAGGCGGCCGACGCGTTCGCGCGGCTTGCGGACGATCGCTTCGAGGTCGACCCAGCCGATCCGGCGTCGCTGCGGCGGCTGCTCGACGCGCTGCCGGACATGGCCGGGGCGCGCGTCGACTGGCTGCACGCGCTGCCGCTGGCGGTCGACGGGGAGGTCGGCGTGGACGCGATGGAGCGTGCCCGCTGGGCCTGCCTCGACGCGCCGGCGGCCCTCCTCCAGGCGCTGGCGGGCTTCCCCGACGCCGGACGCATCCGGCTCTGGTGGCTCTCGTACGAGGCCCAGCCTGTCGAACGGGACGTCGAACGACCGGAGTTGGGGCTCCTCGCCGGGGTGTGCGAGGTGGCGCCGCAGGAGTACGGGGTGGACGGTCGCTGGATCGATCTGCCGAGCAGTGATCCCGCCGAATGGGCGGCGCCGCTCGCGGCGGTGCTCGCCCAGGACGCCTCCTCGCTGCCTCGGCGGCTCGCCCTGCGGCAGGGCTACTGGTGGCAGCAGGCGCTTCTGAAAGTGACCGCCACCGAGACGGCTGACGCGCCGGAGGCAGCCCACGGGGTCCATCTCGTCCTTGGCGGCACCGGGGGCATCGGTGCGGGCATCGCGGCCTGGCTGCTCTCGCAGTCCGCGCGCCGGGTGATCCTGCTGGCCCGGCGACCCCGGCTGCCCGACAGCCTCGCGCCGTGGGCGGACCGCGTCGAGCTGATCGCCGCCGACCTGGCCGAGGAGGACCCGCGGGCCATCCTGGCCCGCATCGACCGGCTCGGCCATCGCATCGACGGGGTGGTCCACGCGGCGGGCATGCCGGGCGGCGGTCTGATCGGCGGGCGGGACGGCACTGCGATGCGGGCGGCCACCGCGGCCAAGCTGGGTGGCGCGCTGCTGGTCGAGCGGCTCATCGCGCAGCGCCGGCCGCGCTTCGCGGCGTACTGCTCGTCGATGTCGGCCCTGTTCGGCGGGGTCGGCCAGTTCGACTACGCCGCGGCGAACGGCCTCCTCGACGGCTTCGCACGCCATCGGGGCGGCCCCTCGGAGAGCACCGTACGGATCGGCATCGGCTGGGACGTCTGGAACGAGGCCGGCATGGCGCGCGACGCCCTCGCCACCGACCGGCGCCATCAGGCACACCTGGCGGTCGGCCTGACGCTCAAGGAAGGGCAGCGCCTCTTCGGCAGGGTCCTGCGCCTCCAGCTGCCCCAACTCCTCATATCGACCACGGACGTTGAGGAGTCGAGCGCGTTCTATGGTGGGGAAGCGCACGCCTCCCGCAAGGCGCCCGGCGACGCTCAGAGGGAGGAATCCGCATCCATCGCCGAGCTGCTCACGGTCTGGCTGTGTGAATGGCTGGGTGTGGACGAGGTCGATCCGGAGGTCTCCCTCTACGACTACGGCGCCGACTCCCTCACCATGCTCGACGTCATCAGCAAGGTGAAGCGGCACTGCGGGACCGACCTCGAACTGTCCCAGCTCAGCCACGAGGCGAGCCTGTCCGAGATCCTCGGCCTGCTCGATCAGGACGAGCCGCTTGATCAGGACGAGCAGGTCGACGGCGGCCCGGTGCCGGTGGAGGTCTGGCAGCGCGGCACCGGGCGCGAAGTGGTGTGTCTGGTGCATCCGGTCGGCGGCGACATCCAGGCGTACCGGGCGCTGGTCCCGGTGCTCGATCCGCGCTTCACCGTCTGCCTGATCGCGGACCCGGCGCTGCGCGAGGCCGTGCCGTCGCCGTGGTCCCTGGCCGAGCGGGCCCGGCACTACCACGCCGCTCTCCAGGCCCGCTTCCCGCACGGCCTCTGGTACTGGCGCCTGGCGGGCTGGTCCTTCGGCGCCTGGGTCGCGCACGGGATGGCCGTCGAGGCGGAGTCGGCCGGGCGGCCCGTCGAGGGGCTCTATCTGCTCGACCCGCCGCCGCCCGACGCCGGCCCGCGCTTCGAGGCGTACGACGGCACCCAGTTGGAGGCGGTCTTCGTCCACGAGCTGGGCCAGGGGAACACCGCGGCCCCCGCGAGCGAGGAGGCGCTGGCGTACGCGGAGCGGCTCGCGCGCTGCTGCCGGGCCAATCTGGCGAGCATGGCGCGGCACGAACTGCCGCCGCTCCCCCGCACCCCGACCCGGCTGTGGCTGGCGACCAGACCGGTGCCGGGGCTCCCGGACCTGGGCTCGCCCGATCATCAACTGGAGCTGTGGCATGGCCAGTTGACACTCTCCAGCGACGGGGAGCTTCTTGACACCACCCATTACGACCTCGTACGGCCGCCGCACGTGCAGACCATCGCGCGGACGATCAACGCGGAGCCCCCGCCCACGCCCACGTCTCCCCCGTCCCTCTCATCTCCTCCAACTCCTACGTCACCGGCGCCTCCTTCACCTTCTACGTCTCCTTCATCTCCTTCGTCCGACGAGTCGAGGCCCACACCATGAACCCGTACTCATCGCTGCCCGCCCGCTCGTTCTGGCGTACCGCCGTCGCCGAGCCGGACCCGATGGACATCGACGGGCTGTGGAGCCCCAAGTTCGCCGTGGGCCAGGACGACGTCGTCCTCACCGCCGGGTCCTGCTTCGCCCGGCACATCGGGCGCGCCCTGGTCGAGCGCGGCATGAACTGGCGCGAGGCCGAGCCCGCGCCGCCGGGGCTCAGCGAAGCCGAGCGGCAGGCCCGGCACTACGGGGTGTTCTCGTTCCGCACCGGCAACGTCTACACCGCCGCGATGCTCAGACAGTGGCTGAGCTGGGCGTACGGCGAGACCGACGCACCTGAGGGGGTCTGGCGCGAGGACGGCCGCTTCTTCGACGCGTTCCGGCCGAGCGTCGAGCCCCATGGCCATGCCTCGGCCGAGGAGGTGCTTACGGCCCGCGAGGCGACGCTCGCCGCGATCCGTGCCGCCGTCGCCGAGGCGAACTGCCTCGTCTTCACGCTGGGCCTGACCGAGGCCTGGCGGGACCGCACACATGGCACGGTCCATCCGGTGTGCCCCGGCACCGTACGCGGCACGTTCGACCCCGAACAGCAGGTGTTCCACAACTACACCTTCGCCCAGGTCCACCACGACCTGTCCGCGGCGATCGGTCTTGCCCGCGCCGCCAATCCGGGGCTGCGCGTCCTGCTCACCGTTTCCCCGGTGCCGCTGACCGCGACCGCGACAGGGAGCCACGCGCTCACCGCGACGACGTACTCCAAGTCCGTACTGCGCGCGGTGTCCGGGCAGTTGGCCGAGGAGTGCGCGTACGTCGACTACTTCCCGGCGTACGAGATGGTCACCGGCTTCCCGTTCAAGGCGGCCTTCTTGGAGCCGAACCTGCGCACGGTCACCCCCGAGGGCGTCGCCTTCGTCATGGGCCGCTTCTTCGACGCGCTCGCCCGTCGCCCGGCCGAGCCCCCGGCGGACCGCGCCGTCCGGCCCCGAGCGGGAGAGGACCTCTGGTGCGATGACGCCGTACTCGACTACTACAACCCCCGCTAGTGCACCAACCACCCCTAGATTCCTGCTACTTGGTGATTCTCACGCGGGGCCGATCGGCCGGGCCGCCAAGGGGGCCGGAATCCCCTTCCAGGGTGGGCCGGTCGGGGCCGGGCGGGAGTTCAACGCGGAGTTCTTCGATGCCCGCGGGGACGACGTCGTCTTCCGCAAGGCCGAGGCGGACGCGCTCTACCGGAGGTTCCTGGCCGGGCTGGGCGTCGCCCACCTGGGCGGAATCGGTGTCCCGCTGGTGTGCACCTTCGGGTTCAGCGCGCACTTCCTCGCCACCATCGAGAACTGGCGGATCTACCGGGTCCCCGGCGGCGGCTTCCCGGCGGGCTTCCTGTCGAGCGGCCTCTTCGACGCCGTCATCCGCGCCACGGTGCGCGACGCGCTCGCCTTCTACGGCCATGCGCGCGCCCTGGGCCTCCGGGTCCTCGCGGTGATGCCGCCGCAGCGCGTGCCCGGCCTGTCCGACCCGGCCGTCTTCATGGCGGCCCAGGAAACCGTCCGCCGGGCGCTCGTCGAACTCGGTGTGGACATCGTCGACCTGCGCTCACGCGTCGCTGATGAACGGGGAGTGCAGCGAGCCGAGTTCTGCGAGCCCGACGACACCATCCACGGCAACCTCGCCTTCGGCCGGCTGATCCTGGCGGACCTGCTGGCGCGAGGCCTCTGAACGACGACCCCCACCCCCACTCATCAGGAGGACAGCATGGAACAGTTCGCGCTGGACGCCATCGAGCGCATCACCACCCGCCCGCCGGAGGTCCACCACACCCTCTCCCTCGACCCGCTGACCCCGCTGATCGGCGCCGAGGTGTCCGGTCTCGACCTGTCCAAGGAGCTCACCGACGATCAACTCACCGAGCTGAAACGGGCTTTCCTCACCCATCACGTGCTCGTGTTCCGCGATCAGGAGCTGTCGGACGCGGACCACAAGCGGTTCGCCGCGTACTTCGGCGAGCTCCACCCGGTGACGCTGCCCGCCGAGGGCTCCGATCCGTACGTCCTCGAAATCAGCACCACCAAGGACTCGCGCGCGGTGGCCGGCAACGGGTGGCACGCCGACGGGACCGCCGACGCCGAGCCGTCCCTCGGCTCCATGCTCTACATCACCCGCACCCCCGAGGCGGGCAGCGGCGGCGACACCCTGTTCGCCAACATGCATCTGGCGTACGAGATGTTGTCGCCCCCCATGAAGTCCCTCCTCGACGGGCTCACCGCCGTACACGACGGGCTGCTGCCCTGGCAGGGCGCGACACCGCCCGACGGATACGTCGCACCCAGGACCGAGCACCCGGTGGTGGTGCGCCACCCGGACACCGGCCGCAAGCTGCTGTTCGTGAACGGCGCCTACACCTCCCACATCGTGCAACTGTCGCGCGCCGAGAGCAGGGCGCTGCTCGACCTGCTGTACGACCAGATCGCCCGCACCCCTTTCCTGAACTGCCGGGTGCGGTGGGCCCCGAACACGCTGGTGTTCTGGGACAACCGCTGCGTACAGCACCATGCGACCTGGGACTACTACCCGCACTCGCGCTACGGCCGCCGCGTCGCCATCAACGGGCAGCGCCCGCTGGCCTGACGGCCCGGTCCGCCTTCACGGACGCATGCGGTCCAGATGCATGTGAGTCGTAGTCCGGTCGGTCACGCAGGCCGGTCATACGCGGGCGAGGCTGTCCGCGAAGCCGTCCGTCAGCCGCCCACAGGCCGCGCGCCGCCCCTCGCCCACTCCCTCTCCTGCCCTCTCACCCCCTCCTTCGTCCGGGCCCGCGCAGGCGAGGGCGTACGCGTTGACGCGGGCGTACGGGTAGGTCGCCGCATAGGTCTGCCCGTCGGCGTTCGCGTAGGCGAGCGCGACCGCCCGGGCGTTGGCGAGGGCGTTCGCCACGGCGTAGGAGCGGGCGTTGGCCGTGGTGTTGAGGTCGGCGTAGGTCGCCGCGAACCGTGTCGCCTCGGCCGCGCCGTAGTCGTTGGCCATCGCGTACGCATGAGCGTTGGCGGAGGCGGTGGCGTGGGCCTCTGCGTAGGGATAGGCGGAGCCGTACACCTCCCGCAGGGCCGGTTCGAGGGCGCCGGTCCATTCGGTCGCCTCGATCCGCTCGCCCTTGAGGGCGCGGGCGTGCAACTGCCCGACGGCCACCAGCAGGCCGGTGTCCTCGCCTCGTCGCGCGGCCGCCTCCACCAGCATCGGCACGACCGTGGACGCGTACCAGTCGTGCACGACCCGGAACGGCACCCGGCCGCCCAGGCGCGCCAGTTCACCCTGGACGCGCCGCACCCCCTCCAGCTCGGGGCCCCCGTCGCTCAGCGCCGTGGCCAGCTGAACCGGCCACGGCTCCATGCCCCCGTCGGACACGGCGTCTCCGCACGGGGCACCCGCATCGCTGGACTCCTCGGCGCGCATGGGCCTGTCTCCTGTCTCGGCCGTTCCACCCCAACTCGGGCGCTGGGAAGGGAGATGTCCCGAACCGTACCCCTATGGATCATGAAGCGCAGGTGCCTGGAGCCACCGGTTTTCCGGGGTCCGGCGCCGGGCCCGTGCCCAGGAGGCAAGCGGAGGGCCACCTTCCGAGAACCTGCACATCGAATGCGCAACCCCGTCACCGAGGTCACGGACAGGACTCGGGTCCGGACCGGCGGCCGGGGCTTTGGTGCGGGAGTGTCCCACTTGAGAAAAGTGAGCCCTGGGCCCCAGGAATTCAACTCGTGAAGCTCGTGAAGAATCTGACCCCAAATCATGAACACACCTGCACGCGACCGCAATTCAAAGCGGTGCCGAACCCCTGGCCAGTGCCGGATCGATTGGCTGTGAAAGCTGTCGGCGTGTTTTGATCCTGGCCACTGCGGGAGCCCCGGCAAGGAGTTCCCGATAGGAAATGTCCCCATGAAAGGCAGTACTCACCATGAACAACGCTCCCCAGATTCAGACCGTTGAGATCTCCGACGCCGACCTCGACAACGTGTCCGGCGGCCTCGTCGGCACCGCGCTCGGCAACGTGACCGGCACCGCCGACTCGATCCTCCCGGTCTCCGGCATCGTCGGCTCCGTCACGGGCCTCGTCGGCTCGGTCACCGGCGTGAACACCGCCCCCGTCACCGGCCTGGCCACGGGCCTCGTCGCCGGTCTCTGAGATCGCGCGTGAGCCCCGGAACCTCCACGGTTCCGGGGCTTTGCGGATGATTTGCGGATGGTTCACGGTTAAGGAAAGAGTTTCTTGCAGTTTCGCCAACAGGCCCTTTCCAAACTGCAGTCACCGGAGGAACTCGACCTGCCGGTGCGTTTCGCGCGCCCGCAGGGCAGGCTCGTCCTTTTTGTCACTGTGGTGGTCATGGCCGCCGCCTGTTTCTGGGCCGTGACGGGTTCCGTTTCCTCCACGATCGACGCACCCGGAATCCTCACGCACGCACAGGGCAGCTATGTCCTGCAGAGCCCGGTGGCGGGCCAGATCACCGGCGTGTTCGCCCAGGAGGGCCAGACCCTAGCCGCCGACGCGCCGCTCCTCAAGGTCCGTACGGCGCAAGGCGACCGGACCGTCCGGGCGATCGCCGCGGGCCGTCTCACCAGCCTCTCCGCCACCATCGGCTCGGTCGTCGCCACCGGCGCGAATGTGGCGAGCGTGGAGCGGACCGACGGTGCCGAAGACCCCCTCATCGCCATGCTGTACCTGCCCGGCGACAGCGTCGCGAGTGTTCCCGTGGGCGCGTCCGTGGACCTCGCCGTGCAGTCCGTGCCGGGCGAACAGTACGGGGTGCTGCGCGGCCAAGTGGCCGCGGTCGGCAGGGCGCCGCAGACCAAGGAGCAGATCGCCGCGTTCCTCGGCGACGCGCAGCTCGCCGAGCAGTTCTCGCAGCACGGCAGGCCCGTGGGGGTCCTTGTGAAGCTCGACCCCGCGCCCGGCACGAAGTCCGGCTACCGCTGGTCGTCGGCCGGGGGCCCGCCGTTCGCCGTCGCCTCCATGACCCTGGCCGCCGGCACCGTCCACCTGGCCGACCGGCGTCCCATCGATTGGCTGCTCCCGTGACCGCACCGCACCCCTCCCCCACCGCCCCGCAGCTCCCGCCCACCGGTCACGGCCGTCGGCGCCCCGCCAACTCCCCGGGAGGCAGCCGCCGTTCACGTGCGCGGCAGGCGCCCAAGGCACGGCGGACCAGGACCGTGCGCAGCCCCACGGTGCTCCAGATGGAGGCGCTGGAGTGCGGTGCCGCCTCTCTCGCCATGGTGCTGGCCCACCACGGCCGCCATGTGCCCCTTGAGGAGCTGCGCATCGCGTGCGGCGTCTCGCGGGACGGCTCGCGGGCCAGCAACGTCCTGAAGGCGGCCCGCAGTTACGGGCTCACGGCCAAGGGCATGCAGATGGAACCGGCCGCGCTCGCCGAGGTCCAGGCGCCCGCCATCCTGTTCTGGGAGTTCAACCACTACGTCGTGTACGACGGCATGGGACGGCGCCTCGGGCGCCGGGGCGTGCACATCAACGACCCGGACAAGGGCCGCCGGTTCGTGCCGACGGAGGACTTCGACACCAGCTTCACCGGAGTCGTCCTGGTCCTGGAACCGGGCCCCGACTTCCGGCGCGGCGGCCGCAAGCCCGGCGTCATGGGCGCGCTGCCCGCGCGGCTTCGCGGCACCACGGGCACGATGCTGGCCTCGCTGCTCGCCAGCCTGCTCCTCGTGGCGGTCGGCGCGACGCTGCCCGCGCTGAGCCGTACGTACATCGACCTGTTCCTGATAGGCCGTCAAACCTCGTTGCTGGGCGTGCTGTTCGTGGCGATGGGCACCATGGTGGCGCTCACCGTGGTGCTGACCTGGCTCCAGCAGGCGAACCTGCTGCGGGGGCGCATCATCTCCTCCACGCTCAGCAGCGCCCGCTTCTTCCGGCATCTGCTGAGGCTCCCGGTCACGTTCTTCGCGCAGCGCAGCCCCGCCGACCTCGTGCAGCGGCTCCAGTCCAACGACGCGGTCGCCGAGACGCTGGCGCGCGATCTGACCGCGGCGGCCGTGGACGGCATCGTCGTGCTGCTCTACGCCTTCCTGCTGTGGACCTACGATCCGCAGCTGACCGTCATCGGGGTGGGCATCGCACTGCTCAACGTCGTGGCGATGCGGATCGTCGTACGGCTGCGGGCCACCGGCACGCAGAAGCTGCGGGCCGACAGCGCGCGGCTCACCAACACCTCGTACACCGGGCTCCAGTCGATCGAGACGATGAAGGCCACCGGTGGCGAGAACGGGTACTTCCGCCGCTGGGCCGGCCAGCATGCCACCACCCTGGAGGTGCAGCAGCGCCTGGGCGTGCCGAGCGCCTGGCTCGGTGTCGTCGCCCCCTTGCTCGCCACCCTGAACAGTGCGCTGATCCTGTGGATCGGCGGGCTGCGGGCGGTGGAGGGGCACATCTCGATCGGTCTGCTCGTCGCGTTCCAGGCACTGGTGACCCGCTTCACCGCGCCGGTCACCCGCCTCAACGGGGTGGCGGGCCGCATCCAGGACTTCGCGGCCGACGTGGCCCGCCTCAAAGACGTGGAGAACTTCCCCGTCGACGCGTTGCACACCCGCCCCGAACCGGCCGCGAGCACGCGCCGCCTCAAGGGCCATGTCACGCTCGAAGACATCACCTTCGGCTACAGCCCGCTCGACAAGCCTCTGCTCACCGGGTTTTCGCTGACCGTCGGACCGGGTCAGCAGGTGGCCCTCGTCGGCGGCTCGGGAAGCGGCAAGTCCACGGTGTCCAGGCTCATTTCGGGGCTCTACGCGCCCTGGGAGGGCACGATCCGTATCGACGGGCAGCGCCTGGAGGACATCCCGCGCGGGGCGCTCGCCGCGTCGGTCTCCTTCGTCGACCAGGACGTCTTCCTCTTCGAGGGCACGGTCCGTGACAACGTCGCGCTGTGGGACCCCTCGATCCCGGACGACGCGGTCGTGGCGGCCCTCAAGGACGCGGCCCTGTACGAGGTCGTCGCGCGCCGGGCGGGCGGCATCCACAGCCGGGTCGAACAGGACGGTCGCAACTTCTCCGGCGGCCAGCGCCAGCGTCTGGAGATCGCGCGGGCGCTGGTGCGGCGGCCGAGCATCCTGGTCCTGGACGAGGTGACCAGCGCCCTGGACGCCGAGACCGAGCACGTCATCATCGACAACCTGCGCCGCCGCGGCTGCGCCTGCGTCGTCATCGCCCACCGCCTCAGCACGGTCCGCGACAGCGACGAGATCGTGGTGCTCGACCACGGGACCGTCGTGGAGCGCGGCCGGCACGAGGATCTGGTCGCCGCCGCGGGTCCGTACGCCGAGCTGGTCAGGGAGCACTGAGGTGACCTCCGTACACCCCCTCGCCGAACCCGGCGCCGACCCGGTCGTGGGCGCGCTCGGCGGGCTCGGACAGCACATCGACTGCGCCGGTCTGCGCGGCTTCTCGCTCGACGGGCCGCAGGTGCTGTGGCTCGTGGTGGGCGGCGCCCTGGACCTGTTCGCGGTCGACGCGGCGGCCCAGGGCCACTGGCACTTCCTCGGCCGGCTCGAACCGGGCACCCTGCTGCTCGGCCCGGTCGAGGGCCCGCAGCACACCCTGGTCGGCCGCCCGCTGCGGGAGTGCGTGCTGCGCCGCATCCCGCTGCGCGAGCTGTACCGGTACCCGGACTCCGGCGGGTACGAGGGGCAGTACCTCAGCCAGTACGACACCGGGGACGCGGCGCTCAGCCTCCTGGAGCACGCCTTCTCGCTGGGGGTCGGGCGTGGTCAACGCGTCCTGTTCGAGGCTCCGTTGGACGGCCGCACCGCCCTCGACGAGGCGGTGGCCGACGACGACATCCTGTGGCTCCCGGTGTCGCCGGGCAGCGTGCAGTACGGGGCGGCGTTCAGCGCGGAGGCGGCCGGTGACCTGCTCGTCGACGGCGCCCTGTGGCAGGGCATGGTCAACCAGCAGTACCGGCTGCTCTCCGCCCTCGACCGCTGGATCGAGCGCCTGGAGCGCGCCCACGAGGACCGTACCGCGGCCGGCATCAAGGCGGGCGAGGCCGTCCGCGAGGAGGCCGACCGGGCGCTGCTCACCTCCATCGGCCGGACCCGCAAGGCGCCTTCACGGACAGCGGGTTCGGGCGACGACGCGACGTACGCGGCCTGCCGCCTCGTCGCGGAGGCGGCCGGGATCACGCTCGCGGATCCGGCGCTCGGCGGCGCTGTCAGCGACCGGATCGACGCGGTCGAGCGGGTCGCGGTCGCCTCCCGGATCCGCACCCGGCCGGTGCGGCTCGACGGGCGCTGGTGGCGCGAGGACTCCGGCCCGCTGGTCGGCCACCGCACCAGCGGCACCGCGGTCGCCCTGCTGTGGCGGCGCGGCGGGTACGAGGCGGTGCACCCGGTGTCCGGGCGGCGCACCCGCGTCGACGCGGACAACGCGGAGGAGTTCGAGCAGCGGGCCGTCATGTTCTACCGGCCGCTGCCGGAAAAGGCACCCGGCCTGTGGGGGCTGCTGCGGTTCAGTCTGCGCGGCACCCGCCCCGACGTACGCAATCTGCTGCTCGCCGGTCTGGTGACGGTGGCGCTCGGCGCGCTTGTGCCGATCGCGACCGGGCAGGTGCTCGGCGTCTACGTACCCCGCGCCGAGAACAGCCTCATCGTGCAGGTCTCGCTGGCCGTCATCGTCACCGGCATCGTGTCGGCCGCGTTCACGCTGCTCCAGAACCTCACCATCCTGCGCATGGAGGGACGGATCGAGAGCACCCTTCAACCCGCCGTGTGGGACCGGCTGTTGAGGCTGCCGACGAAGTTCTTCGCCGAGCGCTCCACCGGCGAACTGGCCAGCGCGGCGATGGGGGTCAGCGCGATCCGGCGGGTCCTTTCGGGCATCGGCCCGGTCGCCGTGCAGGCGGGCACGGTCGGCGTGATGAACCTCGTCCTGCTGCTGTGCTTCAGCGTGCCGCTGGCCCTGGTGGCGATCGCCATGCTGATCGTCATCGCCGCCGTGTTCCTCACCATGGGCATGTGGGAGCTGCGCTGGCAGCGCCGCCTGGTCGAGCTCGGCAACAAGCTCAACAACCAGGCGTTCCAGACCCTGCGCGGACTGCCCAAGCTGCGGGTCGCCGCGGCCGAGAGCTTCGCGTACGGGGCGTGGGCGGGCGAGTTCGCGCGCAGCCGGGAGCTGCAGAAGCGGGCGGGCCGGATCAAGAACCTGACGACGGTCCTCAACGCCGTCTATCTGCCGCTGTGTTCGCTCCTCCTGTTCGTCCTGCTCGCGGGCCCGGCCCGCGGCTCCCTGTCGGCAGCCGCGTTCCTGACCTTCAACACCGCCGTGACGATGCTCCTGACCGCGGTCACCCAGCTCACCGGCGCGTTCATCTCGGCCGCCGCCGTGCTGCCCATGTTCGAGCAGATCAAGCCGGTGCTCGACGAGGCGCCCGAGGTGCGCGGAGCGAGCACCCAGCCCGGCGCGCTGTCCGGCGGGATCGAGGCGCGGGGCCTGTCCTTCCGCTACACCGACGACGGGCCGCTGGTCCTGGACGACGTGTCCCTGAAGGTGGCGCCGGGCGAGTTCGTGGCGGTCGTCGGCCCGAGCGGCTGCGGCAAGTCGACGCTGCTGCGGCTGCTCATCGGCTTCGACGATCCGGTCTCGGGCAGCGTCCTGTACGACGGCCAGGACCTGGCCGCCCTCGACCGGGCGGCCGTGCGCCGCCAGTGCGGGGTCGTGCTGCAGAACGCCCAGCCGCTCAGCGGGTCGATCCTGGACTGCATCTGCGGCGCGGAGGTGTTCAGCCAGGAGGAGGCGTGGGAGGCGGCCGCGATGGCGGGCCTCGCCGAGGACATCAAGCGGATGCCGATGGGCCTGCACACCATGATCTCCGGGGGCGGTGCCATCTCGGGCGGCCAGCGCCAGCGCCTCATGATCGCCCAGGCTCTTGTCCGGCGCCCCCGTGTCCTCTTCTTCGACGAGGCCACCAGCGCCCTCGACAACGAGACCCAGCGCATCGTGATCGAGAGCACCCGGAGCCTTGAGGCAACCCGCATCGTGATCGCCCACCGGCTCTCCACCGTCCTGGACGCCGACCGCGTGATCGTCATGTCCGAGGGCCGGATCGTGCAGCAGGGCCCGCCCGCCGAGCTCCTCGCCGACTCCCATGGACGCCTGCACGAACTGGTCCGGCGGCAGCTGCGCTGAACGCCCGGCGCGGTGGCATGGTGGAGAGTGAGCATCACTTCACCGGTCCTGGAGAACGCCATGATCAAGAGGAATGTGCCGTCCCTCCTGCGGCCCCCGGTCCCGGCCGCGCGAGCCCGTACCGCTCCGGGGAGGGTGTGACGGCCGTGCACAGCCGCTTCGAGCCCGACCGGCAGCTGACCGCCCGCATGCTGGTCACCCTGTTCCTGCTCGGCCTGCTGTACGTGGCGTTCGTCGGGGCCCTTCTTGTCCTGCTGAAGTCGACGCTGGTAGTGGTCGTGGTGGCGGCGGCCGTCCTCGTGTCGCAGTACTGGTTCTCCGACCGGATCGCCCTGTACGCGATGCACGGCCGCGTCGTGACCCGCGAGGAGCAGCCGCAGCTGCACGGCATCGTCGACCGGCTCTGCGCGACCGCGGACATGCCGAGGCCTCAGATCGCGGTCTCCGACACCGACCTGCCCAACGCGTTCGCCACCGGCCGCAATGCCGATCACGCGGTCCTCTGCGTGACCACGGGGCTGATGCGCCGCCTGGAACCCGACGAGCTGGAGGGCGTCCTGGCGCACGAGCTGTCGCACGTCGCGCACCGCGATGTCGCGGTGATCACCGTCGCCTCGTTGCTCGGCGTCATCGCGGGGCTCATCGTCCGCTTCGCCTTCTACTCCCAGATGTACGGGGGCCGCGGCCGGCGCGACCAGAACACCATGGTCGTCCTGCTCGGCGTGATGGCGGTCTCGGCGGCGGTGTACTCGCTCAGCTTCCTCCTCATCCGGGCCCTTTCCCGCTACCGGGAACTGGCCGCGGACCGGGCCGGTGCGCTGCTCACCGGGCATCCCTCGGCCCTCGCGTCGGCGCTGACCAAGCTCGACGGGGACATCGCCCGCATCCCCAGCAAGGACCTGCGGACGGCGAGCGCGTTCAACGCGTTCTACTTCGTCCCGGCCTTCGGCAAGGGCAGCAACCTCGCTCGCTTCTTCAACACCCACCCGACCCTTGAGCAGCGCCTCGACGGGCTGGCGAAGATCTCGGCGGAGCTGGGCCGTCCGGCATGACCGCCACCCGGGCCGCCGCCGACTGACCGAGGACGGAGCGCATGGGCTTCCTTGACATCCTGCTCGGCCGCACCCGGCCGACGGCCCCCGACCTGGACCGGCTGTTCGGCCTGCCGTCGGCGGCCGTCACCCTGCAGGCGGCCGCCGGGTTCACGCCGACCGGGCGGGGCTCGGTGTGCTTCACCACGGTGGAGGGCTCGGCGTTCGCCCGGATCCGCCAGGACGTCACCGACCTGCTGAACGCGGACACCGAACGGGACCCGTCCTCGGTCGAGTTCAGCCGCGACTCCTACGGATACTCGTGGCTGCTCTCCCGCCGCGGCCCCGACGATCTCGCTTCGCTCGTAGCCGATCTGCACGCCGTGAACACCGCGCTGGAAGGCTCGGGCTTCGGCCCTCAACTCCTGTGCTCCCTGGTCGGGTTCAGCGATGCGGAGGGCCGGACGTTCGCGTTGGTGTACCTCTACAAGCGGGGCACGTTCTACCCCTTCGCGCCGCTGTCCGGGGAGAAGCGGGACAACGCGCTTGAGCTGCGGATCAGGGCGGTCGTCGCGGACGACCTGCGCATAGAGGGCGACCTGTCCCGCTGGTTCCCGCTCTGGGGAGCGCCGGGCCTGTGAAGCGTGAAGGGCCCAACAGGGCTTCTGTCGACGCCTGTTGAACATCGGGGTGCCCGTTCCCGTACTGGAGGGAGTCCCGCCGCACCCTCAGCCCGAAGGGCCTTCCGTGAGGCACGCATCGAAGCGCAGTGCGGCCCGCTGGGCCGTGGCGCTCGCGACCGCGAGCACGGTCGCGGGCACCGGAGCGGCGCTGCCCGCGAAGGGGCCCACGCCGTCCGTCGCCGCGGTGGACGACTGCGCCCGGGGCGGCGTGGACGTCACGGCGAGCAACGGGGGCGACGCGCCGTTCACCTTCCAGTTGGCGGGCGTGTCGGCGGCCGTTGCGCCGGGCCGGTCCCGGACCATCCTGGTTCCGGTCGCCGACCGCCAGACCTACCGCTTCACCGTCCTCGGCCCGGCCGGCTTCCGCCAGGACGTGAGCGGCGTACTGAACTGTGCGACGGCTTCCCCGTCGCCATCACTGCCCCCGTCACCGACGCCCGGCGAGGACCGGGCGGCCGGCTCCCGGCCCGCCACCGTCACACCTCGCGATGCCGTCGCTGACGGGGGCGGGCGCCGGTTCGCGATCGCCGGGGTCACCGACCTCGACTCGCTGATCACGGGGACGGTCCTGGTGCTGCTCGGCGCGATGCTCTTCGTCGTACGGCGGCTCAGGCTGTGAGCACGGCGCGCCGAGCAGCGGGGTCGGTCGGCTCAGAAGTCGGCCTGGGCCCTGACGTCGGCGCGGCCGACGGACTCCAGGCCGTACATCGAGCAGTACAGCTTGCGGATGTACTGGATGTCGGCGTCGTGCGTGTGGGCCTCGCGGGCGGGATAGAGCACCGTCAGCTCGTAACTGATCTCGCGGTTGATGGAGCCTGTCCTGTCGCGCCACTGGCCGCGGCCCTGCTGGATGGTGAGCCCGGATGGGAAACGGGGGGTGATCACGTCGGCGACGAATTTCATGAACTGCTCGTCGGTTATGGGTGGTTCGCCGTGGTGGCGGCCTGTGCCGAAGTAGAGATGGGTCGCCAGGTAGGGGCTGCCGTGCGCGGCCGGCTGCGTTTGTGTCGACGCGGCCGCGGACGTGCCGTAGGCGACTTCGGACACCGGTCCTCCGGTGGCGAAGAGGAGAACGACCGCCACGAATGCGGCGGCCACGGGCGTGGACACCCGGATCTGGAGCATGTTGTCCCTGTCTGTCGGCTTGAGGTGGGGTGTGTTCCTGGCAGAGCCAGGAGGTCCTAGCGGGAAGGACAGTCCTGGCCGTCGCGGTACAGGGGGACGGCCCCGAGGAGGAAGGCCGCCGCGTCCCGCAGGTTGGCGGGGGCCGCCGGGCAGCCGCGTAAGCGGGCGGCGGTGCGGGCGAGGGTCTCGGTCGTCCGTACGGAGCCGATGCTCGCGGCGCGCGGGGCGAGGTCCGCGATGAGGTCCTCGGCGTCGCCCCAGGCCCCGGCGCCGGCGAGGGCGGCGAGGAGTTCCGCGGTGAAGAGGTGCCGGTAGGAGGGGCCGGGGGCGGTGGCGGCCTCGTGCAGGAGGGGGATGGCCCGGTCCCAGTCGTGCAGCCGGGCGAGCACCCAGCCGTGGTGGCCGGTGAGTTCGACCTGATCGATCCACCAGGCCCAGGGCGGGTCCTGGCGCGAGGGGCCGTCGAGGAACCGGCTCCGGGCGCGGGAGATGAGCTCGTCGGCGTCCCGGCGGCCGCCCAGCATGGCGGTGGCGTGGGCCCGGCGGACCAGGACGAGCGTGCCGACCAGGGTCGGCAGCGGGCGGGGCCCGGCCACGCGGGCGGCGGATTCCAGGGCGGCTCTCGGGCGTCCGGTGCGGGCGTGGAGCATGCTGTCGTTGAGCAGCACCAGGCGGGCGATGCCCCGGTCGCCGCAGAGTTCCGCGAGGGCCAGGGCCCGGGTGTTCATGCGGTGGGCCGTGCGGTTCAGGCCCGCGTCGAAGAGGATCCAGCCGATCACTTCGCAGAGTTCGGCGAGGGCGGCGAGCAGATCGCTGTCCTCGTCGCGCAGGGCGGCGGGGTCGGCGGACAGCTGCGGGACGCCGTGCAGCAGGTCGCGTACGGCGGGCACCGCGGACGTCGCGCCGTGCTCGGCGTCGAGAGCCACGAGGCGCTCAACCGCCCGCAGCGCGAAGGGAGTCAGGCGCTCACGGCCGATGCCGTCGCACCCTGGTGGGTACGGCTGCGTCATGACGGGATTCTGTCGGCCGCGCGCACCGCCCGGCCCTGGGTGAGGGCGGTGAACGAGGACGCGACCTGGGTGAGCCACTCCACCTCGTCGCGGAAGTCGTCGTACGGCGGCCGTGCCGGAATGTCGGCGGCGTCGGCCTGCTCGTCGCGCTCCTCGGCCGGGCGGTTCAGGACAGCCCGCACCTGAAGCGCCTCGCCCAGCGGCGAGGTGGGGTCCTCGGGGAGGCCGAGGGAGCGGGCCACGCGGGAGAAGTCGGCCAGCGAGAGCGAGGTGCGCAGCATCAGCTGTCCGTCGCGTATCTCGATGACGCGCCGGTAGAGGCTGTAGTGCGGATCGCGCGGCGGGACGAGGTCGCGCGCCCAGGACCGGGGCGGGTCGAGCGCGATGTCCGGCGAGGCCTGGTACAGCGCCCACCACAGGGGCCGCAGCCGCAGGTAGGAGCGGTAGCTGCGCAGCCAGCCGACGGCGCGGGTGATGTGGATGCCCCAGGACGGAATGGTCCAGCCGGTGATCTGGAGCAGCGCGCCGATGGTGCCGCACGACCACTGGAGGGGGTCGAGGGCCGAGGCGTCGAAGTGCAGCCGGGTGCCGGCGATCTGAATGCTGCGGGTGACGCAGTAGACAAGGATCAGGCTCGCGCCGACGGTCACGGTGCGCATACCGACTTTGAGCCATTGCCGGTTGGCCATCTTCGTGAATCGCAGCGAAAGCCGAACCGTCTCGAATTGCCCGATACCGCAGATGACGAGGTAGAACGACATGTACAGCGCGTATCGGCCGTCCTGAATGCTGAGAAGGATCGTCGACGTGGCCGTTTTCGCGCTGGCGACCGGGCTGACCGCGAGCGAGGCCACCACCAGGACGCACAGCGCGGCACCGAAGAACAGCACCCTGCGTCGCGCCCTGTGCCGGGCCTCTTCGGGCGGTGACGACCAGTACACGAGGACGACCTGCTGAGCCGCGGTAAGGACGACCACGGCGACCTGGACGATCAGCGAGGTGATGTTGGGCAGGCCGAACAGGTCGGAAATGTGCACCCGCAGCGCGTCCAGGTCGACCAGGAAACTGATCCCGGAACACAGGAAGTAGATGCACAGCGCCCGCAGCGCGACGTCGTGCTTTCTGCGCAGCAGATCCGGCAGCCGGTAACCGAAGGCCGCGAGGCCGCCGAGGGAGCAGACCCAGGTGAGGACCAGGTTGACGGTATTCATGACTGATCCGGGTTGCCGACGCCGTTCTCGATGCGCGCGACGATCTCCGCGGCCTCCTCCGGAACGCCCCAGGCGGGTTCCAGCCACCTCTTGGTGGCGCGGGCCAGGATCAGCGACGCCATCGTCTCGGCCTCCTGCTCCTCGTCGTCGCTGTAGCGAGAACGCATCAACATGCTCTGGACCACCGCCGGTTCGACATCCGTGAACAACTGACTCGTATCACTGCGGTCGAATTCCACGGAACCCCGGTGCGCGAAGGCGATATGAGACAGCTCATGGGCGATGATGTGCTCTTTGTGTGACGGCGAGGCCGCCTTCTCGTAGGCGATGATGTCGAAGTCGTCGAGTTTCAGCCAAAGGCCGAAGAGATGACGCTCCGGGAAGGGCATCGGAATGAGATGGATCGGCCGCTGATTCTGCGTGCTGAGATAGCGGTGCAGTTCATCGATGCCGCAGCCGTGCTCCATGCCCCAGTCCGCGAGCAGCGCCTCACAGGTTTGACGAACCTTTTTGAGACGGCGCCTGAGCCGACGGTCCTCCGGCGACGGTAACGCAGAGCCAGACACCTTCATCCTTTAGCCTTCCACGCCTTCCACGCTGGAGAAGCAGGCCGTTGCAATGCCGATTCAGCGATGCTGGGGATTGAGGTTGCCGAATCCCCTGGCATACGACGCGGCCATGATGCCACACCCCTCAACTCACCTACTGTTGAAGTGACTTTCGCCCGACTCAGCCGACAAAACTCAGCCGCACCTGCCGGTTCGGATTGTCCTTGTTCGTGTCCACCAGGCACACCGACTGCCAGGTGCCGAGCGCGAGTTGCCCACCGATGACCGGCAGCGTGGCGTGCGGCGGCACCAGGGCGGGCAGGACGTGGTCGCGACCGTGGCCGGGGCTGCCGTGCCGGTGCTGCCAGCGGTCGTCGGCGGGGAGCAGGGTGTGCAGCGCGGCGAGCAGGTCGTCGTCGCTGCCCGCGCCGGTCTCCAGGACGGCCACGCCGGCGGTGGCGTGCGGCACGAAGATGTTGAGCAGGCCGTCGCGGCCGGCCGCTCGCTGCCGCAGGAACTCCTCGCAGTCCTGGGTCAGGTCGGTGACCGTCTCGCGGGAGCCGGTCGCGATGTCGAGGACGTGGGTGGTGAAGGCGTCGGACATGCTCCCCATCTTCCCGCCCACGCGCCGGGTACGCGTGGGCGCCGCACCGGGGCCGCCCAACAGGCAAGACCGCGCGTCCGAGGAACGAGACACCGTTGACCCCGTCCGGAACGGGTCGCTACGTTCACGCCATGTTGCGTACAGCCCTGCTCACCACGCGCGGTCACATCGACCTGCTGCGGGTGGCGTCCGCCGCCTGTTGTCGCGGCTGCTGACGTCCCTTCGGGCGACGGGCACCTCTCGGATGGGGCCGGCGGGTCAGCTGGCGCCGATGTATCAGAAGGTGCTGGCGGATCAGATGTTGCTGACGCGTCCTTCCGCCGGTCACGGCTGCTGAAGCCTTCTCCCGCGGCCCCCACGGCCCGTCGCGGCCACTGACGGTACGTCTCTCCTTTCCGAGTCCGGCCCGGTCCTGCCAGTCCTGCCAGTCCTGCCGAGCCCTTCCCAACGCTTGCAGGACCTCGCCGTCGTCCCCTTACACGCGCGGCCGGACGCTCACGTCCCGCACCATCACCCGGCGCATGCACGCGTCCGCGCATGTCCGCGTCGTGTTGGCGGCCGCCGCTGCCCGAGGCCCGCCCGCCCCCTCCCTCTCCCTCCTCGTCCGACCATGGAGTGCCCATGACCGTCGACCATGCCCCGCCGGATATTTCGGTTGAATCCGATTCCGCCGCCTTCGCCCCGCCCGACGGCCCCGCTCTCGAACCGGTCGTACCCGCCGCTTCCCGGGGCGGCCGACTGCGCTCCGTGCCGCGCTGGCTGCGCCGTACCGTCGGGCCTCTGACGCTGCTCGTCCTGTGGCAAGTCCTCAGCGCCACCGGGGTGTTGAGCCCCGACACCCTCGCCTCGCCCGGCACTGTGGCCCGCGCCGGGGCCGATCTGGTCGAGGACGGGACGCTGCCGTCGGCGATGGCCGTCTCGCTCCAGCGGGTGGCCGTCGGCCTGCTGGCCGGCGGCGCGGTCGGGATCACGCTCGCCCTGGTCTCGGGACTCTCGCGGCTCGGCGAGGACCTGATCGACGCCACGGTGCAGATGCTGCGCACCGTGCCCTGGGTCGGCCTCATCCCGCTGTTCATCATCTGGCTCGGCATCGGCGAAGCCCCGAAGGTGGCCCTCATCGCGCTCGGCGTGGCCTTCCACCTGTATCTGAACGTGTATGCCGGGATCCGCGGTGTCGATGCCCAACTCGTCGAAGCGGGGCAGGCGTTGGGGCTCGGCCGCTGGGGCCTCGTGCGTCATGTGGTGCTGCCGGGCGCCCTGCCCGGCGCCATGACCGGGCTGCGCTACTCGCTCGCCACCGCCTGGCTGGCCCTGGTGTTCGGCGAGTCGATCAACGCGGACGCCGGCATCGGCTTCCTGATGAACCAGGCCCGCGAGTTCTTCCGTACCGACGTGATCGTCGTCTGCCTGGTCGTGTACGCCTTCCTCGGCCTGCTCGCCGACGCCGTCGTCCGCACTCTCGAAAGGCTGCTCCTCCAATGGCGACCGACCTTCACGGGCCAGTGACCACCACCACGGCCACCGCCGATGCCGTACGGGTCGAGGGGCTCACCCGGGTCTTCGACGGGCGGCCCGTCATCGACGGGCTCGAACTCACCCTGGGCTCGGGCGAGTTCACCGCGCTGCTCGGGCGCAGTGGCTGCGGCAAGTCGACGCTGCTGCGGGTCCTCGCCGGGCTCGACCGGGAGATCGAGGGCACGGTTCTCGTGCCCAAGCGACGGGCCGTCGCGTTCCAGGCGCCCCGGCTGATGCCCTGGAAGCGGGTGTGGCGCAACGTACTCCTCGGGCTGCCCGGCAAGCCCCGACGCGCCGTCGCGGAAAGCGCGTTGGAGGAGGTGGGGCTCGGGCACCGGTCCGGAGCCTGGCCCAAGACGCTGTCCGGCGGCGAGGCCCAACGCGCCTCGCTGGCCCGGGCGCTGGTGCGCGAGCCGGATCTGCTGCTGCTCGACGAACCGTTCGGCGCGCTTGACGCGCTGACCCGGATCAAGGCGCAGCAACTGGTCGCCGAGCTGTGGCAGCGGCGCGGCTGCGCGGTCCTGCTCGTCACGCACGACGTGGACGAGGCGCTGCTGCTCGCCGACCGCGTCCTGGTCATGCGGGACGGCGTCATCGCCCATGACACGCCTGTCGATCTCGACCGGCCTCGCACGGTCGGCGCGCCCGGATTCTCGGCCTTGCGGTCCCGGCTCCTTGCCGAACTGGGCGTGGAGCAGCCCGCCGTCTCCCCCCTCTGAACCCCTGCGAAGGAAGCACGTATCCATGCGACGCCATACCCTGCCCGTTCTGCTCCTGCCCCTCACCCTGGTCCTCGCCGCCTGCGGCGGGAACTCGGCCGCCGACACCAAGACGAACTCCGGGTCCGGCGCGGTCACCCTCAACATCGGTGATCAGAAAGGCGGTTCGGAGGCGATCCTCAAGGCGGCCGGTGAACTCGACCACCTCGACTACAAGATCAAGTGGTCCACGTTCACCTCGGGGCCGCCCCTGCTCGAAGCGGTCAACGCCAAGGCCGTCGACATCGGCGCCGTCGGCAATACGCCGCCGGTTTTCGCCGCGGGCGCCGACTCCAAGATCAAGGTGGTGGCGGCCAGTCACGGCTCGTCCGCCGGTGAGGCGATCCTCGTCCCCGACGACTCCCCGCTGAAACAGACCTCCGACCTCAGGGGCAAGTCGATCGCCGTGGCCCAGGGCAGCTCCGCCCACTACCAGTTGCTGGCCGCCCTGAAGAAGGCCGGGCTCGGCATCGGCGACGTCAAGCTCAGCTACCTCCAGCCCGCCGACGCCCTTGCCGCCTTCAACCGCGGCAAGGTCGACGCCTGGGCGGTGTGGGACCCGTACACCTCGCAGGTTCTCGGCTCGAAGAAGGGGCGTGTGCTCACGACCGGCGAGGGGGTCGTCAACGGCCTCGGGTTCCAGGTCGCGGCGCCTTCCTCGCTGGGGGACCCGGCCAAGGCGAAGGCCATCGGGGACTACATCCAGCGCCTCAACCGTGCCCAGGACTGGGTGTTCAAGCACCCCGAGACCTGGGCCAAGGTCTGGTCGAAGGCGACCGGCCTTCCCTACTCCGTGGCGCTCGACGCGGTGAAGCGCAGCAACGGCACGCGGGTCGCGGTGGCCGTGGACCCGGCCGCGATCGCCTCGGAGCAGCAGATCGCCGACACCTTCGCCGATCTGAAACTGATTCCGCGCCGCTTCTCCTTCGAGGACTACGTGGACACCCGCTTCAACGGCTCGCTGCCCGCCTCCACCACCGCGCCCCGCTCGTACGGAAAGGCGTCCTCCTGATGACCGTCCATCTGCACTGGTTCCTGCCCACCGGCGGTGACGGCCGGACCCTGGTCGACCGGCACGCCTACACCGACGGCGGCATCAAGCGCTCGCGGATCACCCCGGTGACCGGGGTGCGCGCGCCCGACATCGAGTACTTGGCCCAAATCGCCAAAGCGGCCGAGCAGTTGGGGTTCGAGGCGGTCCTGACGCCGACGGGGACCTGGTGCGAGGACGCCTGGCTGACGACGGTCGCGCTCGCCCAGCACACCGAGCGGCTGAAGTTCCTCGTCGCCTTCCGGCCCGGCGTCATCTCCCCCGTCCTGGCCGCGCAGATGGCCGCCACCTACCAGCGCATCACCCGCGGCCGGCTGCTGCTCAACGTGGTGACCGGCGGCGACTCCACCGAGCAGCGCCGCTTCGGCGACCACCTGGACCACGACCGCCGCTATGCGCGGACCTCGGAGTTCCTTTCGGTCGTACGGGGTGCCTGGCGCGGGCAGCCGTACGACTTCGACGGCGAGCACTACCAGGTGGAGGGCGGTCTGACCGCGCTGCCGCCGGACCCGCTGCCGGAGATCTTCTTCGGGGGCTCGTCGGCGGCGGCCGGGCCGGTGGCCGCCGAGCATGCCGATGTGTATCTGACCTGGGGCGAGCCGCCCGCGCAGGTGAAGCAGAAGATCGACTGGATCCGGGGGCTCGCGGAGGAGCGGGGGCGCACCGTCCGGTTCGGCATCCGCCTGCACACCATCTCGCGGGACTCCTCTCGCGAGGCGTGGGCGACGGCCGACCGGCTGCTCGGAGACCTCGACCCCGAGACGATCGCGGCGGCCCAACAGGCCCTCGCGAAAAGCGAGTCGGTGGGCCAGCAGCGGATGCTCGCCCTGCACGGCGGCTCGCGGGCCGATCTTGAGATCTCGCCGAACCTGTGGGCGGGCGTGGGTCTCGTGCGGGGCGGCGCGGGCACGGCACTGGTCGGCAGCCATACGGAGGTGGCCGCCCGGATCGAGGAGTACCACGATCTCGGCATCGAGCACTTCGTGCTCTCCGGCTACCCGCATCTGGAGGAGGCGTACTGGTTCGGCGAGGGCGTGACACCCGAGCTCGCCGCGCGCGGCCTGCTGCCGAGGATCCCGGCCTCACCGCTGCTCGGCGTGCCCGCGGCCAACGGCCGCCCGGCCTCCGCGCCGGGCGGGGCCCCGCTCCTGGTGGGCGGCGGACGTTAGGGGCGAGCCTCCCGGGAAGATCTCCGCACCCCGCGCGGTTGGTAGAACCGTGAACGACTTCGGGGTGCGAGACGTGGACGTGGTGGTCATCGGCGCCGGGCAGGCGGGCCTGTCCGGCGCGTACCACCTGCGGCGGGCGGGCCTTGAGCCCGACCGCGACTTCGTGGTGCTCGACCACGCGCCGCGACCGGGCGGCGCCTGGCAGTTCCGCTGGCCCTCGCTCACGTACGCCAAGGTGCACGGCATGCACGCGCTGCCCGGCATGGAGCTGACGGGCGCCGATGCGGACCGGCCCTCCTCCGAGGTCATCGGCCGTTACTTCACCGCGTACGAGGACGCCTTCGACCTGCGGGTGCACCGGCCCGTCGATGTCAGCGCGGTACGGGAGGGCGAAGGAGGGCGTCTGCTCGTCGAGACTTCGGAGGGCGGCTATGCCACGCGTGCGCTGATCAATGCCACGGGGACCTGGGACCGGCCGTTCTGGCCGCGCTATCCCGGCCAGGAGACGTTCCGGGGGCGGCAGTTGCACACGGCGAACTATCCGGGGCCCGGCGCGTTCGCGGGGCAGCGGGTGGTCGTGGTCGGCGGCGGGGCCTCGGGCACCCAGCATCTGATGGAGATCGCGGAGGTCGCCGCGGACACGACGTGGGTGACGCGCCGGCCTCCGGTCTTCCGCGATGGCCCGTTCGACGAGGAGGCCGGGCGCGAGGCCGTGGCGATGGTGGAGGAGCGGGTGCGGCTCGGGCTGCCGCCCAGGAGCGTGGTCTCGGTGACAGGGCTGCCGCTGAACGACGCCGTCCGGGCGGCGCGGGCCAAGGGCGTCCTGGATCGGCTGCCGATGTTCGACCGGATCACCGAGCACGGGGTGGCCTGGAACGACGGGCGGAGCATCGAGGCCGATGTCATCCTCTGGGCCACCGGGTTCCGCCCGGTCGTCGACCATCTCGCCCCGCTGCGCCTGCGCGAGCCGGGCGGCGGCATCCGCCTGGAGGGCACCAGGGCGGCCCGGGACGAGCGCGTCCATCTGGTCGGCTACGGCCCGTCGGCCTCGACGATCGGCGCGAACCGGGCGGGCCGGGCGGCGGTACAGGAGATCAAGCGGCTCCTTGAGCGGGAACCGGTCGGGGTGAAAATCGGGGTGCAAGCCGGAGTGTAAACGGCCCGCTCGGGCACCGCCGGAGGGCGGCCGGGCGGATCAGTCGGCCCTGGCCGCCTTCTTCTGGTGCTTGTTGAACTCCCTTACGTTCAACCGGTGTTGGGCATAGCTGTCGGCGAAGCGGGTGTCGCCGGGCGCCACCGTCACGAAGTACAGCCAGTTGCCCGGGGTCGGGCTGAGAGCGGCGTTCACCGCCTGCTGGCCCGGGTTTCCGATGGGGGTCGGGGGCAGGCCCTTGTGCTCGTAGGTGTTGTACGGGCTGTCGGTCCTGGTGTCGTCCGCCGTGGTGGTCAGCGTCGAGCGGTTGAGCGCGTAGTTCAGCGTCGAGTCCATCTGGAGTGGCATGCCGCGGGCCAGGCGGTTGTGGATGACGCGCGAGACCTTGCCCATGTCGGCCGCGGTGTCGGCCTCGGCCTGCACGATTCCGGCGATGGTCACGGTCTGATAGACCGTCAGGCCGCCACGCCGGGCACTCGCGGTGATCCGGTCCTGCCCGAAGTGCTTGTTGGCGGTCTCGACCATGTGGGCGAGCAGTCCGCCCGGGCTCGTGTCGTCCGTGATCGGGTAGGTCGCCGGGTACAGATAGCCCTCGGGGTTGCCCTTGGCCTCGGCCGGCAGCTTGAGGTCCGCCGAGGCCGCGGCCGCTTTGGTGGTGCCGGGCGGCAGATCGAGCCGCTTGTCGACGGCCGCGTACACCTGGCTCGCCCTCCACCCCTCCGGCACGACCAGCGTCCTGACCGGGGCGCCGGCTTCTTCCCTCAGCGCCAGGAAGAGTGCCGCACCGGCCGCCACGAGCAGCGCGAGCACCAGCAGGAGGAACAGCCAGCCACGGCGGGACAGCCGGACCCGTCGGCGGTACGAGGTCTCACTCATGGCGGCACGCTACCCCCAGATTTAAGACAAATCAGACATTCGACGGGCTCGTCGCGAGCCGCCCGGCGCCGTCGCTCCCCGCCCCCACGGGAGCGGCGGTGTCGCCGCGTGTGCGCCGGGCGTTCGGACACGGGCCCTCAAGGAGTGGGGGCCAGCTCGGCGTCCCTGCGGACCAGTGCCGCGTATCTGCCGTCCTGGTCGAGGAGTTCCTCATGGGTGCCGCGCTCGGCTATCCGGCCGCCGTCCAGGACGACGATCTGGTCCGCGTCGCGCACGGTGGACAGGCGGTGGGCGATGGTGATGGTGGTGCGGCCCTCGGAGAGCGCATCGATGGCCTGCTGCACCGCGTGTTCGGTACGGGTGTCGAGCGCGCTGGTCGCCTCGTCGAGGATGAGCACGGGCGGGTCGCGCAGGATGGTTCGGGCGATGGCGAGGCGCTGCTTCTCGCCGCCGGAGAACCGGTAGCCGCGCTCGCCGACGAGGGTGTCGTAGCCGTCGGGCAGCGAGGCGATGTGGTCGTGGATCTGGGCGGCGCGGGCGGCCTCTTCGAGTTCCTCGTCGGTGGCTTCCGGCTTGGCGAAGCGCAGGTTCTCGGCGACCGAGGCGTGGAAGAGGTAGGTCTCCTGGGAGACCACGCCGACCGAGCGGGCCAGGCTGTCGAAGTCCAGCTCGCGCACGTCGACGCCGTCGAGGGTGACGCGGCCGCCGGTGACGTCGTACAGGCGCGGCACCAGGTAGCTGAGCGTGGACTTGCCGGAGCCGGTGGGGCCGACGACGGCGAGGCTGCCGCCCGCGGGCACGGTCAGGTCTATGCCGGCGAGGGTGGGGTGTTCCTGCTTGTCGTCGTACCGGAAGTCGACGCCCTCGAAGCGGACCGCGCCGCGCGCCTTGGTCAGGCGTACCGGCTCGTCGGGCTCGGTGATGTCCACCGGCAGGTCGAGGTATTCGAAGATCCGCTGGAAGAGGGCGAGCGAGGTCTGCATCTGGACGCCCGTGGACAGCAGGCTCACGGCGGGCCGGAACAGGCCCTGCTGGAGCGAGACGAAGGCGACGAGGGTGCCGATGGAGACGGAGGGGCCGCCGGTCTGGAGGGCCATGCCGGCCGCCCAGTAGATGACGGCGGGCATGGCGGCCATGACGATGCCGATGGTCGACATGCGCCAGCGCCCGGCCATGTTGGAGCGGACTTCGAGGTCGACGAGGCGTTCGGACTCGGCGGCGAAGGACTTGGTCAGCGAGTCGGAGCGGCCCATGGTGCGGCCGAGCAGGATGCCGCTGACGGAGAGGGATTCGGTGACCTCGGCGGCCATCGCGGCCATCTGCTTCTGGCGCTGGGTGGTGATCTTCTTGCGTTCGCGGCCGACCCGGCGGCTGATCCACACGAACACGGGCAGCAGGAGCAGCGAGACGACGGTCAGGCGCCAGTCGAGCGCGAGCATCGCGACGACGGAGGCGACGACGGCCGTGAGGTTGGAGACCAGCGAGGTCGCGGTGGAGGTGACGGTGGCCTGCATGCCGCCGATGTCGTTGGCGATGCGGGACTGCACCTCGCCGGTACGGGTCCGGGTGAAGAAGGCGAGTGGCATCCGCTGGAGCTGGGCGTAGACCGCGGTGCGCAGGTCGTGCATGACGCGCTGGCCGACGGTGGTGCTGATGAGGGTCTGCAGCACGCCGAACACGCTGTTGACGACGGCGGTGGCGATCATGCCGAGGGCGAGCAGGCTCAGCAGGCCCGTGCGGTTCTGCGGGATGGCCACGTCGAGGATCTCGCGCAGCAGGAACGGCGAGGCGACCGAGACGAGCGAGGACGCGGCGACGAGAAGGCCGACGATCGCGAGCCTGCCGCGGTAGGGGCGGAACAGGCCGAGGATGCGGCGGACCTGGGCGGGCTCTTGCGGCTCGGTGCCGCGGGGCGGGGGTGTCCAGGTGGATTGTTCGGGGCGCATGGGCTCCTTCGACAGGGTGTGAGGGCGTCCGCCCGGGGGCGGAACGGCGATGGCTTCGGGAGCATAGCTCATTGTTACCTATACTCACAATGAACGGGGTCCTGTTATTGTTCCCGTATGCAGCCACATATTTCCCGGGCCCCCGACGCCGACGGCCTGCTGGCCGAGCAGTTGCTGCGGCTGACGCGCCGACTGCACCGGATCCAGAAGCAGTACCTGGAGCCTGTCGGGATCACGCCCGCGCAGTCCCGGCTGCTGCGCACCGTCGCGCACTGGAACGAGCCGCCGCGCATGGCCGATCTGGCCGCACGCCTCGAAGTGGTCCCGCGTGCGGTGACGACGCTGGTCGACGCGCTGGAGGAGAGCGGGGACGTGCGCCGGGTGCCGGATCCGACCAACCGCCGGGTGATCCGGATCGAGCTCACGGACGCGGGCCGCGCCACGCTGCGTGCGTTGCGCGGCGCGCGCCGGGGCGCCGCGGAGGAGATCCTGGCCCCCTTGACCGCCGACCAGCGCGAGGTGCTCGGCGGACTGCTGACGGCTCTGGTGGACGGGTCTCCGGAGCGCCGCTGCTGACGGACCCTACGAGGTCGTAGCGCCGCCGGAGCCTCGCGCCCCCTGAGCCCCCCGGTACCGCATCGGAGCCCCGGGCCCGCTCGCGCCCCGACACGCGCACCCCGCCCTCTTGCGCATCAACCGCCTCACCCTCCAATGTCGCTACCCAGGTTCGGTAAAGGGTGGGCAAATGGCCGCCCAGGGAAGTCTCGTCGATCGCCTGGAGGTTCGATGAACGACGCGGTACCGGAGCAGCACGACGTCAGTCGGCGGTCCGTTCTGTGGTCCGCGGGGGCCGCCGGGGCCGGGCTCGCGTTCGGGGCGCCGCCCGCGGTGGCGGAGGAGGTGCCCGCTCAGGAGCCCCGGCGGCAGGGCCGCACCATGATCGGGGTGCCCTTTCAGCGGCGTTCGGCGGTGCGGGTCGCGCTGATCGGGCTCGGCAACCGGGGCGGGGCGATGATCGACCTCTACCTGGCCGTGCCGGGCGTCAAGGTGGTGGCGCTCTGCGATCCGGTGAAGGCGAAGGCCGAGCGGGCCGCCGCCAAGGTCACGGCCGCCGGGCAGCCCGCACCGGCCGTCTACGTGCACGGCGACCACGACTACGAGCAGCTTCTCCAGCGCGGCGACATCGACTTCGCGCATGTCGCGACGCCCTGGGACTCGCACTTCGAGATCGCCAAGTCGGCGCTCCTGAACGGGGTTCACGTCGGCGTGGAGTGCCCCATCGCGCTCCAGCTGGACCAGCTGTGGGACCTGGTGAACCTCTCCGAGCGGACCCGCAGGCACTGCATGCAGCTGGAGAACTGCTGCTACGGCCGCAACGAGATGCGGGTGCTGCGCATGGCGCACGCGGGCAAGTTCGGGGATCTGCTGCACGGGGCGGGCGCGTACAACCACGACCTGCGGGGCCTGATGTTCGACCCCGCGTACTACGAGGGCCCGTGGCGCAGGCTGTGGCACACGCGGCTGCGCGGCGACCTCTACCCCAACCACGGCTTCGGGCCGGTCGCCAACTACATGGACCTCAACCGGGGCGACCGCGCGGTCAGCATCGTCAGCGTCGGCTCGCCCTCGCTCGGCCTGGCCCAGTACCGGGCCGCCAACTTGCCCCCGGGCGACCCGAGTTGGAAGGAGACGTACATCGAGAGCGATCGCACGATCAGCCTCGTGCAGACCGCGAAGGGCCGGGTGATCCGGCTGGAGCACGACGTGTCGACACCGCATCCGTACAGCCGGATCAACAGCCTCGGCGGCACCAAGGGGCTCTTCGAGGACTACCCCGAGCGGATCTACATCGAGCCGGACCACAAGAACGACGAGTGGGGCGACTTCTCGAAGTACGCCGAGTGGGACCACTGGCTGTGGAAGGAGCACGCCAATCCCCCGGGCGGGCACGGCGGGATGGACTACATGCTGGTGTTCCGGCTGATGCAGTGCATGCGCCTGGGCCTCGTGCCCGACTTCGACGTGTACGACGCGGCGACGTGGACCTCGCCGGTCCCGCTGAGCGATCTGTCGATCAAACAGCGGGGCATGCCGCAGCGGATCCCCGACTTCACCCGGGGCGAGTGGCGGAAGTCCCGGCCCGGGATGGACTCCGAGAAGCCCGCCGAGGTGTGAGGCCGCCGGTGCCGGACCGCCTCCGCGGTCCGGCACCGTCACAGGAACGGTCCGGCACCGTCACAGGAAATGGCCGCTGGCCAGGTACGGCGCCGGGTCCTTCATGCCGCGTACGGCGATGTACCCCTCCTGGCCGATGTCGAGCCGGGCCGCGAGACCGACGTCGAGGGCCCACTCGTTGGCCGTGGTGATGCAGTTGACGAGGGTGTCGCCGCGCGAGGAGGCCAGCGCCTCCCACAGCAGTTTCTCCGCGGTTTCCGGGTGCGCGGCGGCCAGGAGCGTCGCGCGCCCCTGGCCGTCGATGTACACGTAGCCGGGCCGGCCGTTCTCGCGGGACACGACCAGGCGCTGGGTGTCGAGCAGGTAGCCGTGGTCGGGCCCGTGGCCGGCTCCGCGCACGTCCTGGTCGAGCCGGTCCATCCAGGCGAGGTCGTCGGCCCGCCCCTCGTCGAGCCCGGTGATCGCGGGAAGCGTGGAGCGGTCGACGGTGCCGACCATCCGCATCTGCGGGTGGAGGGAGAAGCCCGCGAGCCGGTAGCGGCGGGTGGCTCCGGGGTGCACGGACGAGGAGAACAGTCCGGGGCGGCCGTCGGCGTGCGCCAGGGCTGCGTCCATCAGGCGCCTGCCGACGCCCGCCCGCTGGTAGTCGGGCAGCACGCCGTAGGTGGCCAGGAACCAGAGGCCGTCGCGGTTCTGCGAGATCGCGAAGCCGACGACCGCGTCGCCGTCCACGGCGATCGAGCAGCCCCCGGGATCCACGGTGAGGAAGTGCCGCATCCGGTCGATCCACTCCTTCTGGCCGGCCACGGAGCGCGGCTCCGGCTCGGGATCTCCGACGCGTGCGCCGATCCGGTCGCCGTCGAGGAAGGTCACGTCCGACGCGCGCTCGGTGCGGTGGAGGTCGTCCTCCCGCATCGGCCGCACCTGTACAGAGTCCATGCCGAGAGCGTAGGGACGCCCCCGGTTGCGGGGCATCCGAATTTCCGGGTGCCCCCGGCCGGCGCGGGCCGGGGGCAGCGGCCTCTCAGCAGTGCCGGACGTCCTCGGTCAGGGTCCCCTGGGCCGTCTTCAGGCTGCGGTCGTAGCAGCCGTCCGAGCCGTACAGGCGGTAGCGCTCGACGGAGGTGCCGACCGCGTGGCGCTGGTCGCGCGGCACGTTCATCGTCCACGACGCGTCACCCTGATAGGTGTCGTCGAGGTGCGAGAAGGCGGTGGGGCGCGCGCCGCGCAGAGTGAGCGCGTCCGCGCGGTCGCCGAGGGTGATGACGGTGCGCAGCCGGTTGTCCGCGGCGATGGTCGTGGTGCCGTCCATCGTGTACGTCCGGGTGTTCCGGGCGGTCACGGCGGGGCCGCGGCCGGCCGTCGTCACACTCTCGTCGTCGCGCCAACTCCCCTTCAGCGCATCGGTGTTCTCGCCCTGGGTCCAGCGGTGCACCGAGTCGGCCGACACCGAGCGGGCCACCGTCGTGGTGACGCGTCCGTGCGAGGTGTCGAGGTAGCCGGCCGTGGTGAGCCGGTGGCTGCTGCTCGCGTCGAGCCGCAGTTCGGGCGAACCGGGCTTGTACGTGGTCGAGTTGACCGGCGTCGTCTCGTCGTGCCGGGTCAGTGCGCCCGTCACGGCCTTGCTGCCCTTGTCCTGCCAGATGAGCAGGTTCGTGGGCGTGGACCAGCCGGCCTGCCCGGCGGGGACCCCTGCGACGGACACCTCGACCTTGTGGGGGCGGCCGTCGTTGAGCAGCGCCGCGTACGGCGTCAGGTCGTACTCGACGGGCTTCACGTCGAAGGCGCGGGGCGCGGGGACGACGTACCAGAGGAAGGGGTTGGACCAGCCGCCCGTCCATACGGTGGGGAACGGGGCGGCGATTCCGGCGAGTTGGCCGTCGACCCTGATCTGCACCTCCCGGTTCGGTCCGGCCGGCGCCTTGCAGGAGTACGCGGCGGGGTCGGGGACCGCGAGGTACCAGAACTCCTCGCAGCCGCCGCCCGAACCGGTCGCGTACACCTCGGCGACGACGCGTTCCGCGTTGCGCGGGGTGGTCACCTGCGGGGTGTTCAGCGGGAGCACCGTGTCGGGGGTCGCGGCGGGTGCGGTGTGTCCTTCGGCGGCGTAGAAGGTGAGCGTCACCTTGACGTCGATGACTCCGGTGTACGTGTCGTCGACGGTGTTGCCGATGAGCATCTCGACGGGCTGCGCGGAGCGGAAGGTGTCGCTGTAGCGCGTGACGTCCTTCTCGACGTTCCAGGCGATGCCGTCCACCGAGGGCTCCGGCGTCGAGGTGCGCAACACTTCCACGCCGCCCATGTGGAGATAGCCGAGGCGGTCGTACTGGCGTCCCTTGACCTTGCCGTCGAGGCGGAGCACCACCTTGCTCCAGCGGTCGCCGCATTCCTTGGGGGGTGTGTAACTCCCCCGGTAGGGCGTGTAGTCGCGGAACTGGGTTTCGGCCAGGGTGACTTGGCAGGACCTGGTGTGCGGTGTGGCCACCGGCGGCGCCGCGGTCAGCGGGTCGTGCCAGTCGGTGCCGAACTCGGCGGGCGGCGTGTCGGCAGCGGCGGCCGGGCCCGCGCCGAGCACCAGACCGGCGGCCAGGGTGAGGCCGCCGAGCATGGACATGATCCTTCGTCGTCTCATGGGTCAGGAGTGAAGCGCGAGCGCGGCCGGGACGCCAGACCCGAGGGGTGGACCATGGCGGGTTCTGTGCGCCAACGCGGAAAAACCGATTGAAATCCGCAAGCAGAAAGGGCGAACCTTGCACGGCTTCAGCCACTCGATGCAAGGAATCCCGGACGCCATGCAGATTCGCGATCTTCCCTTTACGGATCCAGGCGAACCGGACGTCCGCTCGGGTCCCCGCTTCCTCTACTGGCTGGGCCGCAACCAGCTCGGCGGCCAGCTCAAGTCCCTCGCCTGGGGACTGCTCCACCAGTGCGGCATCGCCGGACTTCCGCTGACCGTCGGCCTCGCCGTGCAGGCAGCCGTCGACCGCTCGGGCAACCGGCTCGCGCTGGCCGCGGCGCTCAACGTGCTGCTCGGCGTGGCCATCGCGGTCGGCGAGACGATGCTGCACCGCACCGCGGTCACCAACTGGATCACCGCGGCCGCCCGGGTGCAGCAGTTGCTCGCGCGCAAGACGGCCGAGCTCGGCTCGGTGCTCACGCGCCGGGTCGCGGCGGGCGAGGTGGTGGCGGTGTCAACGGGTGACGTCGAGAAGATCGGATGGTTCGTGGAGGCGCTCTCGCGGTTCGCGGCCGCTGCCGCCGCGCTCGTCATCATCTGTGTCGGGCTGCTCGTCTACCAGCCCGCGCTCGGCATCGTCGTCGCGATCGGCGTGCCCGTACTGGCCCTGGCCGTCCTGCCGTTGCTGCCCCGCGCCACCAAGCGCGCGGACTTCCAGCGCGAAAAAGCGGGCCGGGCAACGGAGTTGGCGTCCGACACGGTCGCCGGGCTCCGGGTGCTGCGCGGCATCGGCGGCGAGGAGCTGTTCCTCGGCCGCTACCGCGAGGCCTCGCAGGAGGTCCGCCGGGCCGCCGTGCGCAGCGCCCGCATGTGGTCGCTGATCTCGGCGGTCCAGGTACTGCTTCCGGGGCTGCTGCTCATCACGGTCGTCCTGTACGGCGCGCCTCTCGCGCTGGACGGGCGGATCGCGGTGGGTGAACTGGTCACCGTGTACAGCGCGGTGACGCTGATGCTGTACCCGCTGCAGCACTTCGAGGAGATCGCCATGGCGTACTCGTTCTCGCGGCCCTCCGCGAAGCGGGCGGCGCGGGTGCTCGCGATCCAGCGGGGCACTGATCCGGCCGGGACGGACACGGGGGTGTCGTCCGGGCCGGATCAGGCTCTGCCGTCGGGTGACCTGTACGACCCGGCGACCGGGCTGCTCGCGCCCGAAGGCCGGTTCACGGCCGTGGTGTGCGGCGACCCGGACGCGGCCGGGCGGCTCGCGGACCGGCTCGGCGGGCATGCCGCCGAGTCGGACGGGCTGGCTTCGGTGCTGCTCGGCGGGGTCGCCCTCGACGGGCTCGCGCTGGACGACGCCCGCACCGTCGTCCTCGTCCAGGACAAGGACCCGGTGCTGCTCTCGGGCACGCTGCGCGAGCTGCTCGACGTGCCGTCGTCCGGGCAGGTCGAGGCGGCGGACGCGCTGGCGGCGGCGCAGTGCGATGACGTACTGGAGGCGCTCGCGCAGGCCTCGGTCGACGACGGGCAGGACCCGATGGGCACCCGGATCACCGAGCGCGGCCGGTCGCTCTCGGGCGGGCAGCGTCAACGCCTGGCCCTGGCACGGTCGTTGGTGACCGACCCCGAAGTGCTGGTGCTCGACGAGCCGACCTCGGCGGTCGATTCGCACACCGAGGCGCGGGTCGCGGACGGCATCAAGCGGCTGCGGGCGGGGCGCACGACGGTGGTGTTCACGTCGTCGCCGCTGCTGCTCGACCTGGCCGAGCGGATCGTGTTCGTGCATGACGGCGAGGTCGCGTCGGTGGGTGTGCACCGCGAACTGGTGCACACCGACGTCCGCTACCGCGCGGTCGTCACCCGCGAGACGGACGAGGAGGAGTCGAAGGCGATGTCCGAGGCGGCGGCACGGGCGATGGAGAAAGTGGAGGAGTCGGCATGATCGGCGTGGCAGCACCGGAGTACGACCCGGCGGCCCCGCAGTCGGCGACCACCCTGCCGGTGGGCACCCCGGCGACGGTGCGTTCGTACGTGAAGGAACTCATGCGGCGCCACCGCAGGGCGTTCTCGGTCCTGGTCGGGGTCAACGCGGTCGCCGTGATCGCCTCCATGGTCGGCCCCTATCTCCTCGGCGGCGTCGTGGAGGACCTGTCGAAGGGGTCCCGCGACCTTCAACTCGGCCGCGTGGCAGCCCTGTTCGCGGCCGCGCTGATCATCCAGACGGTGTTCGTGCGGATGGTGCGGCTGCGTGGCGGGATGCTCGGCGAGGAGATGCTGGCCGATCTGCGCGAGGACTTCCTGGTGCGGTCGGTCGGGCTGCCGCCGGGCGTCCTTGAGCGGGCCGGTACGGGCGACCTGTTGTCCCGGATCACCACGGACATCGACCGCCTGGCCAACGCGATGCGCGAGGCCGTGCCGCAGCTGGCGATCGGCGTGGTGTGGGCGGCGCTGCTGCTCGGCGCGCTCGGGGTCACGGCCCCGCCGCTGGCGCTCGCCGTGCTGATCGCGCTGCCGGTGCTCGTGGTGGGCTGCCGCTGGTACTTCCGGCGGGCGCCCGCGGCGTACCGCTCGGAGGCCGCCGGTTACGCGGCGGTCGCCTCCGCGCTGACCGAGACGGTCGACGCGGGGCGCACGGTCGAGGCGCACCGTCTCGGCGCGCGCCGGATCGCGCTGTCGGACCAGCGGGTCAAGGAGTGGACGGCCTGGGAGCGGTACACGCTCTTCCTGCGGTCGGTGCTTTTCCCCGTGGTCAGCGTGACCCACATGACGATCATGGTGTCGGTGCTGACGATCGGCGGGGTGTTCGTCCTCAAGGACTGGATCACGGTCGGCCAGCTCACCACGGGCGCGCTGCTCGCCCAGATGCTCGTCGAGCCGGTCGGGCTCATCCTGCGCTGGTACGACGAGCTCCAGGTCGCCCAGGTGTCGATCGGGCGCCTGGTCGGCGTGCGGGACATCGAGCCGGACGCGGGCGACGCCGCGATGCGCCCCGACGGCCGGGACGTCGAGGCGGACGAGGTCCGATTCGGCTACCGCGAGGGCGTGGACGTACTGCACGAGGTGTCGCTCTCGGTGGCCCCCGGCACGCGGGTCGCCCTGGTCGGCCCGTCGGGCGCGGGCAAGTCGACGCTCGGCCGGCTGCTCGCCGGGATCTACGCCCCGCGCGAGGGCCGCGTCACGCTTGGCGAGGCCGAGCTGTCGCGGATGCCGGCGGAGCGGGTGCGCGAGCACATCGCGCTGGTCAACCAGGAGCACCACGTGTTCGTGGGCTCGCTGCGGGACAACCTGCTGCTCGCCCGCACGGGCGCCGACGACGCCGAGCTGTGGGCGGCGCTCGGGGCGGTCGACGCGGACGGCTGGGCGCGGGCCCTGGACGACGGCCTCGGTACGGAGGTCGGCTCGGGCGGTCTGTCGCTCACCCCGGCGCAGGCGCAGCAGATCGCGCTGGCCCGGCTGGTCCTCGCGGACCCGCACACGCTGGTCCTGGACGAGGCGACCTCGCTCCTGGACCCGCGGGCGGCCCGCCACCTGGAGCGCTCCCTTGCCCGCGTCTTGGACGGCCGCACCGTCGTGGCGATCGCCCACCGCCTGCACACCGCGCACGACGCGGACGTCATCGCGGTGGTCGAGCGCGGCCGGATCAGCGAGCTGGGCAGCCACGACGAGCTGGTGGCGGCGGATGGCGCGTACGCGGCGCTGTGGCGGTCCTGGCACGGGTGACCCTGCGGGGCGGGGGCCCGGCACTTCGGTGCTGGGCCCCGGCCCGGCACTCCGGGGCCGGGCCACCCCGGTCCCGGCTCGGGGCTGGGCGCCGGGCCCTTGTTCGCTGTTCACTGCGGGCCGTGCGTGGCTGATCGCGCCCACGCGGCGGAGCCGCACAATGTCACAGCCCCGCGCCCCTGGCAGGGGGGTCCGGGGGCGGCGCCCCCGGGAACGGCCCTCAGCCCTTTCACCCCCGGAGGGTCTCAGGAAGAGGCGGGGCGGGGTTCAAATGAAGTTCAGCGCCCCCGCCGCGCCTATCCCGCCCAGCACCATGAACGCCGGCATCAGCACCTTCAGCTCGACCCAGCTGCCGGCCCTGAAGCGCATGCCCTTCGGCGGGCCGACCGGGTGCCAGCGCTTGCGTCCCAGCGGGATCGGCCACAGGATCGGGCAGCCCGAGACCGTCAGCGCGTCGCCGATGTCGTGGACGAGGGCGCCGAGCACGATCGGCAGGCCCAGCCACAGGTATTCCTGGCCCGGCCCGCTGAACAGCCAGTCCGAGCCGTTGCCCGGCTGGTCGAGAATGCCGGCCAGGATCCACGCACTGGTCGCGCCGAGCGCCCACACCAGTACGTCGCTGGAGACCCGGGCGGCCCGCCAAAGGAGGCCTTCCACGGCGAGGACCAGGTGTACGAAGAGGATCGCGAGGACCGCCCAGCGCCCGCCGAACACCGCCGCCGCGGAGGCGCCCGCCCCGATCAGGACGGCCCACAGCCAGGTGTGCGTCAGGGTGCGGTGGCCGCCGTTGCGGCGCGGGTCGCCGGGCCCGCGGGTCGCCTTGTAGACGGCGTGCGACAGCTCGTCGACGATGCCGCACAGGCCGCGCGACACCGGCCCGAAGGCGCGCGAGATGGTCGCCGACTTGTGGTCGAGGTCGGGTGCGAGCGCCGCACCCGCCGTGATCAGGGCGCCCACGGCGAGCACCGGCCACGGCATGGGGTGTCCGGCGGCGGCCGCCGCCGCGCCCACCCCGAGCCAGGCCGCGGCCCCCGACAGTGAGTGCGCAGGTCCCATCATGACCGTGCCCCGCCCCATTCCTCTTGTTCCGTCCGTCAGTTGACGGCCCGTCCGGGGACGGGCCGAGCTGGCAGCCTACCTGCGATGATCTTCCGGTCGGCGGCCGGTTCCCGCTTCCGGCCGTGCGCCAGGCAAGATGGGGTCGTGACCCTTATCGATCAGCTGCCGCCGAGTGCCGACCCCGATGCCCTTTTCGAGGCCTTCTCCACCTGGGCCGAGGACCAGGGCATCAACCTGTACCCGGCCCAGGAGGAGGCGCTGATCGAGGTCGTTTCGGGGGCCAACGTCATCCTGTCGACCCCGACCGGCTCCGGAAAGAGCCTGGTGGCGGCGGGTGCGCACTTCGCGGCACTCGCTCGCGACGAGGTCACCTTCTACACCGCGCCGATCAAGGCGCTGGTCTCGGAGAAGTTCTTCGACCTGTGCAAGCTCTTCGGCACCGAGAACGTCGGCATGCTGACCGGCGACGCCTCCGTGAACGCGGACGCGCCCGTCATCTGCTGCACCGCCGAGGTGCTCGCCTCCATCGCGCTGCGCGACGGCAAGCACGCCGACATCGGCCAGGTCGTGATGGACGAGTTCCACTTCTACGCCGAGGCCGACCGCGGCTGGGCGTGGCAGATCCCGATCCTGGAACTCCCCCAGGCGCAGTTCGTCCTGATGTCGGCCACCCTCGGCGACGTCGCGATGTTCGAGAAGGACCTGACGCGCCGCACCGGCCGCGAGACCGCCGTCGTCCGCTCGGCGACCCGGCCCGTGCCGCTCTCGTACGAGTATGTGACGACGCCCATCACCGAGACGCTGACCGAGCTGCTCGAAACCAAGCAGTCGCCCGTCTACATCGTGCACTTCACGCAGGCGCAGGCGGTCGAGCGCGCGCAGTCGCTCATGTCGATCAACATGTGTACGCGCGAGGAGAAGGACAAGATCGCCGATCTGATCGGCAACTTCCGCTTCACCACCAAGTTCGGCCAGAACCTGTCCCGTTATGTCCGCCACGGCATCGGTGTGCACCACGCGGGGATGCTGCCCAAGTACCGCCGCCTGGTCGAAAAGCTCGCGCAGGCGGGCCTGTTGAAGGTCATCTGCGGCACGGACACCCTCGGCGTCGGCGTCAACGTGCCCATCCGTACGGTGCTTTTCACCGCGCTCACCAAGTACGACGGCAATCGCGTACGCACGCTGCGCGCCCGCGAGTTCCACCAGATCGCGGGCCGCGCCGGGCGCGCCGGGTTCGACACCGCCGGGTTCGTGGTGGCCCAGGCACCCGAGCACGTCATCGAGAACGAGAAGGCGCTCGCCAAGGCCGGCGACGACCCGAAGAAGCGCCGCAAGGTGGTCCGCAAGAAGGCCCCCGAGGGCTTCGTGGCCTGGTCGGACACCACCTTCGAGAAGCTGATCGGCTCCGAGCCCGAGCCGCTGACCTCGCGCTTCCGGGTCACCAACATCATGCTGCTGTCGGTGATCGCCCGGCCGGGCAACGCCTTCGAGGCGATGCGGCACCTCCTGGAGGACAACCACGAGCCGCGCAAGGCCCAGCTGCGGCACATCCGCCGGGCCATCGCGATCTACCGTTCGCTGCTCGACGGCGGTGTGGTGGAGCAGCTGGACACCCCCGACGCCGAGGGCCGCACGATCCGGCTCACCGTCGACCTCCAGCAGGACTTCGCGCTGAACCAGCCCCTGTCGACGTTCGCGCTCGCCGCGTTCGACCTGCTCGACCCGGAGTCGCCGTCGTACGCGCTCGACATGGTCTCGGTCGTCGAGTCGACGCTCGACGACCCGCGGCAGATCCTCGCCGCGATGCAGAACAAGGCACGCGGCGAGGCCGTCGGGCAGATGAAGGCGGACGGCGTCGAGTACGAGGAGCGCATGGAGCGGCTCCAGGACATCTCGTACCCGAAGCCGCTGGAAGAGCTGCTCTGGCACGCGTACAACGTCTACAAGAAGTCGCATCCGTGGGTCGGCGACCACCCGGTCTCGCCGAAGTCCGTCATCCGCGACATGTACGAACGGGCGCTCACCTTCACGGAGTTCACCTCCTGGTACGAGCTGGCGCGCACCGAGGGCATCGTCCTGCGCTATCTGGCGAGCGCGTACAAGGCGCTCGACCACACCATCCCGGACGACCTGAAGACCGAGGACCTGGAGGACCTGATCGCCTGGCTGGGCGAGATGGTGCGCCAGGTGGACTCCTCGCTCCTGGACGAGTGGGAGCAGCTCGCCAACCCCGAGGTGCAGACCGCCGAGGAGGCGCAGGAGAAGGCCGACGAGGTCAAGCCCGTCACGGCCAACGCCCGCGCCTTCCGCGTGCTCGTGCGCAACGCGCTGTTCCGCCGGGTCGAGCTGGCCGCCCTGGACAACGTCGACGCGCTCGGCGAGCTGGACGCGGAGTCCGGCTGGGACGCGGACGCGTGGGGCGAGGCGATGGACAAGTACTGGGACGAGTACGACGACCTCGGCACCGGCCCCGACGCACGCGGCCCGAAGCTGCTCTCGATCGAGGAGGACGCGGCGCACGGCCTGTGGCGCGTCCGCCAGACGTTCGCCGACCCGAACGGCGACCATGGCTGGGGCATCAGCGCGGAGGTCGATCTGGCGGCCTCCGACGAAGAGGGCCGCGCGGTGGTGCGCGTCACCGACGTCGGCGAACTCTGACCGCTCCCCCCCTTCTGCGAGAGGACCGCGACGACATGACCAACCCGGCGGAGAGACTCGTCGATCTGCTCGACCTGGAGCAGATCGAGGTCAACATCTTCCGTGGCCGCAGCCCGCAGGAGTCCCTCCAGCGCGTCTTCGGCGGGCAGGTCGCGGGCCAGGCGCTGGTCGCGGCCGGGCGCACCACGGAAGGCGAGCGCCCGGTGCACTCGCTGCACGCCTACTTCCTGCGTCCGGGCCGCCCCGGCGTGCCGATCGTCTACCAGGTGGAACGGGTCCGCGACGGGCGTTCCTTCACCACCCGGCGGGTCACGGCCGTGCAGCAGGGCCGCACGATCTTCAACCTGACCGCGTCCTTCCACCGCCCGGAGCCCGGCAGCATCGAGCACCAGCTCCCACCCCGCCTCGACTTCCCGGAGCCGGAGTCGCTGCCCACGGTCACCGAGGAGATCCGCGAGCACCTGGGGGCGCTGCCCGAGGCACTGGAGCGGATGGCGCGCCGCCAGCCGTTCGACATCCGGTACGTGGACCGGCTGCGCTGGACGGCCGAGGAGATCAAGGACGCGGATCCGCGCAGCGCGGTCTGGATGCGCGCGGTGGGCCCCCTCGGCGACGACCCGCTGGTGCACACCTGCGCGCTGACGTACGCGAGCGACATGACGCTCCTGGACGCGGTGCGCATCCCGGTCGAGCCGCTGTGGGGGCCGCGCGGCTTCGACATGGCCTCGCTCGACCACGCGATGTGGTTCCACCGCCCGTTCCGCGCCGACGAGTGGTTCCTGTACGACCAGGAGTCCCCGGTCTCGACCGGCGGCCGGGGTCTTGCCCGCGGCCGGATCTACAACCGCGAGGGCGAACTGCTGGTGTCGGTGGTGCAGGAGGGCCTCTTCCGCCCGCTGGTCACCGTCGCCCGCGACTGATCAACTCACCTTATTCCAGAAGGAGTTACCTATGAGCCTGTACGACATCCCGCTGCGCACCCTGACCGGCGAGCCGACCTCGCTCGCCGACTACGAGGGCCGGGCCGTGCTCCTGGTGAACGTGGCGTCCAAGTGCGGTCTGACCCCGCAGTACGCGGGTCTTGAGCGGCTCCAGAAGGAGTACGGCGACCGCGGTCTGACCGTGCTCGGCGTGCCGTGCAACCAGTTCGGCGGCCAGGAGCCCGGCACCGCCGAGGAGATCGGCACGTTCTGCTCGGCGACGTACGGCGTGACCTTCCCGCTGCTGGAGAAGACCGACGTGAACGGCGAGGGCCGGCACCCGCTGTACTCGGAGCTGACGAAGACCGCGGACGCCGACGGCGAGGCCGGCGACATCCAGTGGAACTTCGAGAAGTTCCTGCTCTCCCCGCAGGGCGAGGTGGCCGCCCGCATCCGCCCCCGCACGGAGCCGGACGCCCCCGAGGTCGTCGCCCTCATCGAGGCCAACCTCCCTGCCTGACCCGGTAGTTGACGCCAAGGGCGCTCCCCCTCCTCCGAGGGCGGGGCGCCTTTCGCGCACCCGGGGCCGGTCAGCGGCGGCCGAGCGCCTTGGCGTGCGTGTGCGACCAGCTCGTGAGGATCACTCCGGCGGCGATCACGACCGCGTACGCGCAGAGCAGGGCCCAGTATCCGGCGGGGATCCAGCCGAGCAGTCCGCGGTTGTCGTGGTCGATGAGCAGCCGGATCGCCCCCTGTGCGAACAGGGTCATCATGATCGCGCCGACGATCTGCAACACGTCGTACTTCATGGTTCCTCTCCCGTGGAATCGCTCACCCGTTGATACGAACGTACCAGCGCGAGGGGATGAAATTCCTAGGGAAGGGCGCGTTACGTCACACTAATTCTCCGCCTATAGTCAGTTGTGTGCGTGACGAAAAGGAAGCCTGTTGCGAGGTGTGCGGTACGAGCCTGGGGCCGGTCGGGCGCGGTCGTCCGGCGCGCTACTGCTCGCGGAGTTGCCAGGCGCGGGCGTACCGCGCGCGCAAGCGGCCGCCGCTGCCGGAGCCCGAGCCGCAGGAGCCCGAGGAACCGGCGGGGCGGCGGCGGGAGATCGCGGGGGCGGTGTGGCGCATCGCGGCCGGGCGGGGGCTGCACGAGGCGAGCATGCGGGAGATCGCGGCCGAGGCGGGCGTCTCGCTGCGCTCGGTCCAGTACCACTTCGGGAGCAAGCACCAACTCCTCGTCGGTGCGCTGAAGTTGCTGCACGCGGACAACGAGCGGCGGGCCCGCGAGCGGATCGACTACGACCCGAGCGACCCCCGCGCGCTGCTCGACGCGATCCTTCAGGAGTTCCTGCCGCTCGACGAGGAGCGGTGCTTCGGGCTGCGGGTCCTGGCGGCCTATTACTCCCGCAGCCTCACCGATCCCGCGCTCGCGGCGGTGTTCCTGAGCGCCGAGCATCCACTGGAGGACCTGGTCGCGGGGATCATCGCGCAGGCGCAGGAGGACGGCGCCTGCCGGCCCGGCCTGGACGCGCGCCACGAGGCCGACCTGCTCGTGTCGGGTGCCGTGGGGCTCGGCGGGGACATGCTGCACGCGCGACGCACGGCGGTCGAGGTGACAGCCACCCTGGGCTATCACCTCGACCGGATCTTCGGGCCGCGCGCCGACCACTAGCGGATCGGCATGCCCGACAGGGTGCGGGCGATGACGAGTCGCTGGATCTCGCTCGTGCCCTCGAAGATCGTGTAGATGGCGGCGTCCCGGTGCATGCGCTCCACCGGGTACTCGCGGGTGTAGCCGTTGCCGCCGAGGATCTGGATCGCCTGGGCGGTGACCTTCTTCGCGGTCTCGCTCGCGTACAGCTTGGACATCGAGCCCTCGGCCGCCTCGAACTTCTTGCCCGTCGTCGCCATCCAGGACGCGCGCCACACCAGCAGGCGGGCCGCGTCGATCTGGGTGCGCATGTCGGCGAGCTGGAAGGCGATGCCCTGGTTGTCGATGATCGGACGGCCGAACTGCTCGCGGGTCTTGGCGTATTCGAGCGCGTAGTCGTACGCGGCCCGTGCGGTGCCGACGGCCATCGCGCCGACGGCCGGGCGGGAGGCCTCGAAGGTTGCCATCGCGGCGTTCTTCACGCGCTCTCCGCCCGCCTTCGCCTTTTCGCGCGAGCGGGCCAGCCGCTCGTCGAGCTTCTCCTTGCCGCCGAGCAGGCAGTGCCCGGGCACACGCACGTCTTCGAGGACGACCTCGGCGGTGTGCGAGGCGCGGATGCCGTGCTTCTTGAACTTCTGACCCTGCGTCAGGCCAGGGGTGCCCGGCGGCACGATGAAGGAGGCGTGGCCCTTGGAGCCGAGCTCGGGGTCGACCACGGCCACCACCACGTGGACGTTGGCGATGCCGCCGTTGGTCGCCCAGGTCTTGGTGCCGTTCAGGACCCACTCGTCCTTGGCCGCGTCGTATACGGCCCGGGTACGCATCGAGGCGACGTCGGAGCCCGCGTCCGGCTCGGAGGAGCAGAAGGCGGCGACCTTGACGTCGGTCACGTCGCCGTACATCTGCGGAATCCAGGTACCGATCTGCTCCTCGGTGCCGTTGGCGAGGACGCCGACGGCGGCCAGGCCCGTGCCGACGATGGAGAGTGCGATGCCCGCGTCGCCCCAGAACAGCTCCTCCATGGCGACCGGGATGCCGAGACCGGTCGGGTCGAAGAACTGCTGCGCATAGAAGTCGAGGGAGTAGATTCCGACCTTGGCCGCCTCCTGGATCACCGGCCAGGGGGTCTCCTCGCGCTCGTCCCACTCGGCGGCCGCGGGGCGGATCACATCCTTGGCGAACCCGTGCAGCCAGTCCCGGACCTGCTTCTGGTCGTCGCTGAGATCCATCGTGAACTCGGCCATGTCCCCTCCACCACTCCATGCGTTACTTGCGGTAACAGCAGTCTGTTACCGACGGGTAGCCTCTGTCAACCGACCACCGGCCGCCCAGCGCAGCGGCCGGACGGAGTGTTACGTTGCGCAAGGCTTTCGAAAGATGGAACCCACGGAAAATGCAGTACGGGCGGGGAGAAGAACCCATGGAGACCACACAGCAGGCCGAACAGCAGCGAACGGCGGCGGAGCGCCGACGGCGCGAACTGCTTGAGGCGGCGGACCGGGTGGTGCTCCGGGACGGCCCGAAGGCCTCCATGAACGCGATCGCGGCGGAGGCGGGCATCACCAAGCCCATTCTCTACCGGCACTTCGGCGACAAGGGCGGGCTCTACCGGGCCCTTGCCAAGCGCCACACCGACGCCCTGCTCTCCGCGCTGCGGGCCGCGCTCGACGCGCCGGCCGAGCGGCGCGAGCGGGTCGAGGCGACGCTGGAGACCTATCTGACCGCCATCGAGGCACGGCCTCAGGTGTACCGGTTCCTGATGCACCCCGCCGAGGACTCCCCGGCGCCCGAGTCCGAGCAGGGCTTCGACGTCGGCCGCCACTCCGCGCCGCTGCTTCGGCGCATGGGCGAGGATCTGGGCGTGGTCATCGCCGAGCGCATCGACCTCGGGCCCGGCAGCGAGGTGCTCGCGCGGGTCTGGGGACACGGGATCGTCGGCATGATGCATGCGGCGGGCGACTGGTGGCTGGGCGAACGCCCCTGCTCCCGCGCGGAGTTGGTGCAGGCGCTGGCCGACCTCCTGTGGGGGCGGCTCGCGGCGGCGGGCGACAGGGCGGGCGGGCCGGGGTTCTGATCCCCTATATCCCGCCCCTTCCCCACGGCGCCCGACGGATCGCCCGCCGCAGCAAGGACCTGCGCCACCCCGTGACCCGGTCCGCGTACACCACCCCCTCCAGGTGGTCGCACTCGTGCTGCAGGCAGCGGGCGAAGAAGCCCGTGCCCTCGATGCGTACGGGCTCACCGGAAAGGTCCACGCCCTCCACCACCGCGCGGTCGAACCGCGAGGTCGGCGCCTCAAGGCCCGGCAGGGAGAGGCAGCCCTCGGGGCCGCGCACCTCGATGCCGTCCGCCTCGACCAGCCGAGGGTTCACCACGTACCCGAGATGCCGCATGTCCTCGTCGTCGGGGCAGTCGTACACGAACACCCGCTGAGAGACGCCGATCTGGTTGGCCGCCAGGCCGACGCCGTCGGCCGCGTACATCGTGGCGAACATGTCCTCGACGAGCCGGCGCAGCGCGGGACCGAAGTCCGTGACGGGCTCGCAGGGGGCGTGGAGCAACCGGTCGCCGAGGAGACTCATCTCTCGTACGGAGCCGGAACTGCCGGGAATGGGACGGTGGCGCATGGGCGCAAGAGTACGTTCCGAGGGGTGGAGGCCATTCCGGATGGTGGCGCGGTTCGGGCCGCCGACCGGATCTCGATAGGCTGACACCCGACCCAGGCGCAAGGAGGATCAAGGACGATGTCAGGACACGTTGGAGGTGCCGGGCCCCTGTCACCGCGAGCCAAGCTGGCGGTGACCGCGGGCAAGGCCGCCGCGGCGGTGTCGCGCGCGGCGGGCCGGGGCAGTGGATCGGTGATCGGCGGGCGCGTCGCGCTCAAGCTCGACCCCGATCTGCTCGGGCGGCTCGCCACTCATCTGGACGTCGTCCTGGTGTCGGCGACGAACGGCAAGACGACCACGACCCGGCTGATCGCCGAGGCGCTGCGGGCCAGCGGCCCGGTGGTGTCGAACGCGCTCGGCGCCAATATGCCCGCGGGCATCACGTCGGCGCTGGCGGGCGGTTCGGACGCCAAGTACGGCGTGATCGAGGTCGACGAGAAGTATCTGGCGGGTGTCGCTCGCGATGTGACGCCGAAGGCGATCGCGCTGCTCAACCTCTCGCGCGACCAGCTCGACCGCGCCGCCGAGACCCGGATGCTCGCCGAGAAGTGGCGCGAGGGCCTGTCCGGCTCCAAGGCCGTGGTGATCGCCAACGCGGACGACCCGCTGGTCGTGTGGGCGGCGTCCTCCTCCCCCAACGTGGTGTGGGTGGCGGCCGGCCAGGAGTGGAAGGACGACGCCTGGTCGTGCCCCGCCTGCGGCGGTGTGATGCAGCGGCCCGGCGACGACTGGTTCTGCGGCGAGTGCGGTTTCCGCCGCCCGGCGCCCAGTTGGGTCCTGAACGGCGACTACGTACTGGACCCGCACGGGTCGGCCTGGCCGATCCACCTCCAGTTGCCCGGCCGTGCCAACAAGGCCAACGCCGCCGCGTCCGCCGCGGTCGCCGCGGTGTTCGGGGTGCCGCCGCAGGTCGCCCTTGAGCGCATGTACCAGGTGCAGGCGGTGGCCGGTCGCTACGACGTCGTGAACTTCCAGGGCCGGGAGCTGCGGCTGCTGCTCGCGAAGAACCCGGCGGGCTGGCTCGAAACGTTTTCCCTCATCGACCCGCCGCCCACGCCGGTCATCCTGTCCGTCAACGCGCGCGGCGCGGACGGCACGGACACCTCCTGGCTGTGGGACGTCGACTACACCCGGCTCGCCGGCCACCCGATCTTCGTGATCGGCGACCGCAAGCTGGACCTGGCGGTGCGTCTTGAGGTCGCGAACCTGGACTTCCGGGTCTGCGAAAGCCTGGAGGAATGCGCCCAGTTGGCGCCGCCCGGGCGGATCGAACTCATCGCCAACTACACCGCGTTCCAGGACGTCCGCCGCGTCGTCGGCAACTGACCCAGCAAGGAGCAAGCAAGCGACATGGCAGACAACAGCCTGCGCCTCGTGTGGGTCTACCCCGACCTGCTGAGCACCTACGGCGACCAGGGCAACGCCCTGGTCGTGGAGCGACGGGCCCGCCAGCGCGGCCTGGAAGTGCACCGGCTCGACGTCCGCAGCGACCAGCCGATCCCGACCTCCGGTGACATCTACCTCATCGGCGGCGGCGAGGACCGGCCGCAGCGGCTCGCGGCCGAGCGGCTGCGCCGCGACGGCGGCCTGGAGCGCGCCGCGTCCAACGGCGCGATCATCTTCTCGGTGTGCGCCGGGTACCAGATCCTCGGCCACGAGTTCATCAACGACCTCGGCGAGCGCGAGCCGGGCCTCGGCCTGATCGACGTGATCTCGACGCGCGGCGAGGGCGAGCGCTGCGTCGGCGACGTGCTCGGCGACATCGACGAACGGCTCGGCCTGCCCCAGCTGACCGGCTTCGAGAACCACCAGGGCGTCACCCACCTCGGCCCGACCGCCCGCCCGTTCGCCCGGGTCCGCCTGGGCAAGGGCAACGGCACGGGTGACGGCACCGAGGGCGCGTACAACGACACCGTGTTCGGTACGTACATGCACGGCCCGGTCCTCGCGCGCAATCCGCAGATCGCGGACATGCTCCTGAAGCTGGCGCTCGACGTGAACGCGCTGCCGCCGACCGACGACCGGTGGTACGAGGCGCTGCGCGCCGAGCGCATCGCGTCGGCGACCCAGCCCGCGTAACCACGCGAAACGGGCAACCGCGACAACTCGGCCCGACTGATGGACGGTTCGTACGTTCGTACCACGTCCATCAGTCGGACCTCCGATTCGGCCCCCGTCACCTTGCGCCGGTAGGGTGACGGGGATCCAACCGGACGACGTGGTCCGGTCGTCGGCCCACGTTGCAAAGGTTCTCCGGGCAATGCGAATTGGTGTGCTCACCTCCGGCGGCGACTGCCCCGGCCTGAACGCCGTCATCCGATCCGTCGTGCACCGCGCGGTGGTCGACCACGGCGATGAGGTCATCGGCTTCCACGACGGCTGGCGGGGCCTGCTCGAAGCCGACTACCGCAAGCTCGACCTCGACGCGGTCGGCGGCATCCTCGCCCGTGGCGGCACTATCCTCGGCTCCTCCCGCGTCCAGCCCGCGCATCTGCGCGACGGCGTCGAGCGCGCCAAGGGACACGTCGCCGAACTCGGTCTCGACGCGATCATCCCGATCGGCGGCGAGGGCACCCTCAAGGCCGCGACCCTGCTGTCCGAGGCGGGGCTTCCGATCGTCGGCGTGCCCAAGACCATCGACAACGACATCGCCTCGACCGATGTCACCTTCGGCTTCGACACCGCCGTGGGCGTGGCGACCGAGGCCCTCGACCGCCTCAAGACCACCGCCGAATCGCATCAGCGCGTGCTGATCGTCGAGGTCATGGGCCGCCACACCGGCTGGATCGCGCTGCACTCGGGCATGGCCGCCGGCGCGCACGCCATCGTCGTGCCCGAGCGCCCCTTCGACATCGACGAGCTGACCGAGCTGGTCGGCCGGCGCTTCTCGGCGGGCAAGAAGTTCGCGATCGTGGTCGTCGCCGAGGGCGCCAAGCCGCGCGAGGGCTCGATGCAGTTCGACGTGGGCGGCACCGACGTCTACGGCCACGAGCGCTTCGCCGGGGTCGCCCGCCAGCTCTCCATCGAGCTGGAGCAGCGCCTGAACAAGGAGGCCCGGCCGGTCATCCTCGGCCACGTCCAGCGCGGCGGCACGCCCACCGCGTACGACAGGGTGCTCGCCACCCGCTTCGGCTGGCACGCGGTGGAGGCGGCGCACCGCGGCGAGTTCGGAATGCTGACCGCGCTGCGCGGCACCGACATCGTGATGGTCCCCCTCGCCGAGGCGACGGCCACCCTGAAGACCGTCCCGGCCGAGCGCTACGCCGAAGCGGAGTGCGTCCTCTAGCTTCCCGCCGGGCAGCGCCCTCCGCTTCCGGATTGTTTTGTACGCAATGAACCGCCCCCGGCCGCACCACCGGCCGGGGGCGGTTCTAGTCTGGTGCGGGACAACCGGTACGAATCAGGAGTCAGCGGATGGATCACAGCGGGCACGGCATGGACATGAACATGGACCTGCCGCCGTTCACGCTGGCGCGGGGCCTTGAGTGGTCGGCGGACTCCTTCTTCCTCATCGGCTGCCTCCTCGGGCTCGCCCTGTACGCGTGGGGTGTGGTCCGGCTCAGGCGGCGCGGTGACAGCTGGCCGGTCAGCCGGATGATCTTCTGGACCGTGGGGGTCGTGACCATCGGGCTCGTCATGTGCACCAAGCTGAACGACTACGGCATGGTCATGTTCAGCGTGCACATGGTGCAGCACATGGTGATCAGCATGCTGTCGCCGATCCTGCTGCTGCTGGGCGCGCCGGTCACCCTCGCGCTGCGTGCGCTGCCGGTCGCCCCGCGCGGCCGCAAGGGCCCGCGCGAGCTGCTCCTGATGCTGCTGCACAGCCGGTACATGAAGATCATCACGCATCCGGCGTTCACGATCCCGCTCTTCATCGCGAGCCTGTACGGGCTCTATTTCACGCCGATCTTCGACTTCCTGATGGAGTCGAAGACCGGGCACATCGCGATGATGGTCCACTTCCTCGCGGTCGGTCTGGTCTTCTTCTGGCCGATCATGGGCGTGGACCCGGGCCCGCACCGGCCCGGCTATGTGATGCGGATGCTGGAGCTCTTCGCCGGTATGCCCTTCCACGCCTTCTTCGGCATCGCCCTGATGATGGCCAGCGAGCCCATGATCGGCACGTACAAGAACCCGCCGGCCTCGCTCGGCATCGACGCGCTCACCGACCAGCAGGCCGGCGGCGGAATCGCCTGGGCGTTCAGCGAGATCCCCTCGGTGCTGGTCCTGATCGCCCTCGTCTTCCAGTGGTACGCCACCGAGAAGCGGCACGCGCGCCGCACCGACCGGGCCGCCGACCGCGACGGCGACAAGGAACTTCAGGCCTACAACGCCTATCTCGCCTCGCTGAACACGCGCGGGCAGTAGCGCGGCGGCCCCTCCCGGGGAGACCATGGTCTTCACGGCGCCCGCCGGGAGGAAGGGGACGCGATGCCCCGTTCGACGAAGTCGATGATGGTGCTCACCCTGGTGATGCTGGTGCTGATCACGGCGTACACGGTGGCGCTCGGCAGCAGCGGCTGGCTGTGGTTCGGCTGGGTGGTGCTCGGGCTCACCGCGATCGGGACGGCCGCGACGTCGCGCAGCACGTGAGCGCCGGCGTCCGGTACTCCCCTCGGTCAGCCGAGCCTGACGGCGGTCTCCTGGGTGGCTCCCCCGGTGCCGCTGAGGTCGCCGAAGGTGAGGGTCAGGGACGAGCCCGTGGTGGCGCCGGTGACGGTGGCCGGCCGGGACGTCACCGAGGCGACGGCCCGTACGGTGGCCCGGCCGGGGAAGACATAGCCGCCGTGGCCCGCGAGGTGGGCCCAGGAGGCGCCAGTCAGGGTCGCTGACCAGGGGTAGGAGAGCGGCTGCACGGTGCCGTCGACGGTGAGGGCGGCGCTCCCGGTCGGCCCGAGGTCGCGATTGTCGACGGTCGACTCGACGGCCGTGCCGTCCGTGCAGGAGATGCCCGCGCCGAGGCACACGATGGTGTCGTCCAGGCAGAACCAGGACTTCTTGGCGACCAGAGTGCTCCCCAGACCCTTGAGGTACTGGCCGATGGAGGCCCGCCGGCCGTCGGTGGCGCCGCCCACCCAGTTCACGTCCGGTCTGGACGCCCCTCCAGTCGCCGCCCGCCGCGTCGGCGAGGACCTTGCGCGAGCGGTGTCCCGGGCAGCCGGTACGGGTCCACCGTGGGCCAGAAGGCATCGCTGTACTGCCCGTTGGCATAGGTGTCGCCCCACCAGTAGAGCATCCCGGACCCGGTGTGCCAGCCGTGCGGGTTCCCGCCGGGGCCATCGTGGAGAGCAGGGCGGAGGCGGCGGAGCCGAGGTCGGCGAGCTTGGACTTGAATCGATCCGCCGTCGGGCTCGTCGCCAGTGGTTACAGGGGCGGGGACCTCCCCCTACACTGGCCACCCTTCTGCATGGTGAGGAGCTTGCGGGTGCTCTACTACATCCTCAAATACGCAGTCCTGGGGCCCCTGTTGAGACTGCTGTTCCGACCGAGGCTGGAGGGACTTGAGCATATTCCCGACGAGGGCGCGGCGATCGTCGCGGGAAACCACCTCTCCTTCTCCGACCACTTCCTGATGCCGGTGATGCTGAAGCGGCGCATCACCTTCCTCGCCAAGCAGGAGTACTTCACCGGGCCCGGCATCAAGGGCCGGCTGACCGCCGCGTTCTTCCGGGCCATTGGGCAGATCCCGGTGGACCGGTCCGGCAAGGAGGCGGGGCAGGCCGCGATCCGGGAGGGGCTCGGGGTGCTCGCCAAGGGCGAGCTGCTCGGCATCTACCCCGAGGGCACCCGCTCGCACGACGGCAAGCTGTACAAGGGCAAGGTCGGCGTCGCGGTGATGGCGATCCGGGGCGGGGTTCCGGTGATCCCGTGCGCGATGGTCGGCACCTTCGAGATCCAGCCGCCCGGCCAGGCCCTGCCGAAGATCAAACGGGTCTCGATCCGCTTCGGCGAGCCGCTCGACTTCTCGCGCTACGAAGGGATGGAGAACGAGAAGGCCATCCTGCGGGCCGTCACCGACGAAATCATGTACAAGGTCATGGAGTTGTCGGGCCAGGAGTACGTGGACCGGTACGCGGCCGATGTGAAGGCGGAGGAGTCGCGGAGGTTCCGGGGCATCATCAGCTGAGCCCGGAAGTTCCCCGGAGGGCTCGGCCCTGGGCGGATCCGCGCAGGGCGAAACGCTCTGGCCGCCGAGATCGGCGCGGGCGTAGCGTCCGGGCCATGGCAAAGGGAACGGCGTTGGTCGTCGGAGGTACCGGACAGATCGGGCGGGCCGCCGTGCGCGTGCTCGCGGAGGACGGCTGGGAGGTGCGGGCCGCGTCACGGGGAGGCGGCGGGGACACCGACTGGCCGGCGAACGTACGGCGGGTGCGCCTCGACCGGGAGGACGAAGCGGCCCTGGCCTCCGCACTCGGGGACGGCGTCGACGTCCTGGTCGACATGGTCGCGTACGGGCGGGATCACGCGCGGCAGCTGACCGGCCTCGCCGACCGGATCGGCTCGGCGGTGGTGATCTCCAGCGGCGCGGTGTACGAGGACGACAAGGGCCGCAGCTTCGACACCCAGGGCGAGCCCGACGGCTCGCCGTGCTACCCGGTGCCGATACCGGAGTCGCAGGCCACCGTCGCTCCCGGCGACGCGACGTACGGCACCCGGAAGGTGGCCCTGGAGCGCGAGCTGCTCGGCTCCTCGATCCCCTCGACGCTGCTGCGCGCGGGGGCGGTCCACGGGCTGTACTGCCAGACTCCGCGCGAACTGCACTTCGTGAAGCGGGCGCTGGACGGACGGCCGGTGCGGGTGCTCGCGTACAACGGGGAGAGCCGGTTCCATCCGGCGCATGTCTCCAACATCGCGGAGCTGATCCGGCTGGCCGCGAGCAAGCCCGGCGACCGGGTGCTCAACGCGGCGGACGGCGAGGCTCCGACGGTCGCCGAGATCAGTACGGCCATCGACGAGATCCTCGGCGTGCGCGGCGAGCTCGTCCTGGTGGACGGCCCCGCGCCACAGGGCACGGTCGGCATCACACCGTGGAGCACCCCGCACCCGATCGTGTACGACATGGGTGCGGCCGAGCGGGAACTGGGCTACCGACCGGTGACCGGATACGTGGAATCGCTGCCCGCCACCGTCGAGTGGCTGGCCGGCCAGTTGAAGGGCCGGGAGTGGAGCGAGGCGTTCCCGAAGATGGCCAGGAACTATGCGGCCGTGGGCCTGTTCGACTACGTGGCCGAGGACGCCTGGCTGGCCGGGCGCGAGCGTAAGGAAAACAGGTAAGGAAAAAGGGGCGACCGGAGATCTCCGGTCGCCCCCATCCACTCAACTAACGCCTACGGCACGGGAGTTGCGTGCGGGGTGCACGTGTAGTCCGCGCTGTCGGTCTTGCCGGTGAGCAGGTAGTCGTCCACGCGCGAGTTGATGCACGGGTTGACGAGACCGGTCACACCGTGCGAGCCGGCGCCCTTCTCGATGACGAGGCGCGAGTTCTTGAAGGCCTTGTGCAGCTCGACGGCGCCGTGGAACGGGGTGGCGGCGTCATTGGTGGACTGCACGATCAGGACCTGCGGGAGGCCCTTGCCCGTCTTGACCTCGACCGGGTTCTGCTGCTTGGTGGGCCAGGTGGCACACGGCAGGTTCATCCAGGCGTTGGACCAGGTCAGGAACGGGTAGTCCTTGTTCAGCTTGGTGTTGTCGCGGTCCCACTTGCGCCAGCTGGTGGGCCACTTGGCGTCCGCGCACTCGACGGCGGTGTAGACCGCGTTGCCGTTCTCGGAGGCGATATTGCCTGCGATGTCCGACATGTCGGAAGCGGCGGCGGCCACGACCGGCTTGCTGTCACCCGCCGCGTACGCGCTGAGCGCCTTGGCGACCGGCACCCAGTACGAGTCGTAGTACGGCGCCTTCTGGAAGTACCCGAGCAGCTCGGCCGGACCGACCTTGCCGTCGAGCGGGTTCTTCTTGGCGTCGGCGCGCAGCTTCAGCCACTGCGCCTCGACCTGCGCCCGGGTGGTGCCGAGGTGGAACTTGGCGTCGTACTTGGCGACCCAGTCCTCCCACTCGTTCCAGCGGGCCTGGAAGGCGACGTCCTGCTCCAGGTTGGCCTCGTACCAGATGTTGTCCTGGTCCGGGTTGACCACGCTGTCCACGATCATGCGGCGGACGTGCGAGGGGAACAGCGTGCCGTAGACCGCGCCCAGGTAGGTGCCGTAGGAGACGCCCAGGTAGTTGAGCTTCTTCTCACCGAGGGCGGCCCGGATGACATCCAGGTCGCGCGCGGTGTTCGGGGTGGTCATGTACGGCAGCATCCAGCCGCTGCGCTCGGCGCAGCCGTCCGCGTACTCGGCGGCGAGCTTGCGCTGGGCGCGCTTGTCGGCCTCGCTGCTCGGCACCGGGTCGGCCTTCGGCCCCTTGGCGTACTCCTGCGGGTCCACACAGGAGATCGGCGTCGAGTGGCCCACGCCGCGCGGGTCGAAGCCCACGAAGTCGTACGCCTTCGAGGTGTTCGTCCACAGCGGGCTCTTGGTGGTCACCCGGGCGGGGAAACGCATGCCCGAGCCGCCGGGGCCGCCCGGGTTGTAGATGAGGGCACCCTGGCGCTCGGCCTTGGTGCCGGTGTTGCCGATGCGGTCGACGGCGAGCTTGATCTGCTTGCCGTTGGGCCGCGCGTAGTCGAGCGGGACGCTCACGTAGCCGCACTGGATGGGCTTCGCGATCGCCCAGTCGGCCGGGCAGTCCGTCCAGCTGATGCCCTGCTTGGCCGCCCTGTCGGCGGCGACCTGCACGCCACGCGCCTCGGACCAACCGTGGTCGCGGTTGTCGGCGTTGGCGACCGGAGCCGCTATCGCGCCCACCATCAGCGTGCCCGCGATCAGTGTGCCGGCCGAGCCGAGCACTGCGGTGCGTCTCAAGTGGTACCTCCCCCTGCTGAAGTGCGCTGTCAGTCTCAGCGCTCCATTTGGGCCTGTCGGGGGATCCTTTCGTCTATGAGGGCGCTGTGCACAGGCCGTACAGGTGTTTTTTTACCGAACCGATAGCCGGTGAGTGGTGTTCCGCTGAGCGGTCAGCGTGTCGCGAGGTGTGTCCGGAGTACCTCGTCGAGGGTCCGGCGCAGAAGCCTGGCGTCCGGAGCGACCGCCGTCACGAGGAAGCCGGGTCCGGCGAGCGGGGTGAGCACGGCGTTCTCGCCGAGCATCCTGGACTCGGCGGGCCGTTCGGTGAACTCCGGCCCCATGACGAGCAGTTGGCCCGCCGCCCGGTGCCCGCCGAGCACCGCTCCGCCGTCCCAGCCTCCGGGTGCGCCCGGCCCGTACGCCAGCTCCTGGTCGAGCAGCGGGCGGCCCGCGCGGTGCACGGTGAGGCGGGTGGCGAGGGTGCCGGGCGCCTCACCGTGCCGGCCGAGCACCTGTTCCTCGCGAAACACGAGGCGGGCGCCGGCCGCGAGGTGGATGCGGGTGCGCATCCACAGGTCGCTGCCGCGCGCCGAGATGAGCTGCTCGGGGAGCCAGCGCAGCTCGGCGCCCTCCCCGACGGTGAGGCGTACGTCGTAGTGCGCCCGCTCGCCGTCGCGGCCGGGCAGCGCGATGGTGGCGGCGGCCGAGTCGACGTCGAGCCGCGCCCCGTCGCGCACCTCGGCCTCGACGGCGATCCGGTCGCCGCCGAGCGGGGCGCTCATCGCGCCGACGACGGTGACTCGGTGGTAGGGGCCGCGCGCCCGGGTGCGGCGCAGCGCGAGCGGCCCCTCGCCTTCCAGTACGGGCAGGCCTTCGGGGGTGGCGACGATGCGGGCGGTGGCGCGCAGACCCGGCGCGCCGAGGGTCAGGCCGCCCATGCCGCGAGCTGCTCCCGGACCCATGCCGCGACCTCGGACACACCCTCGTCGGACCTCAACGACTGGAACACGACGGGGAGTTCGGCCCGCTGCTCCTTGGCATCGCGGGCCATCCGCCCGAGATCGGACCCCACATACGGCGCGAGGTCGGTCTTGTTGACGACGAGCAGGTCGGCGGTGGTGACCCCCGGACCGCCCTTGCGCGGAATGTCGTCGCCGCCCGCCACGTCGATGACGAAGATCTGGGCGTCGACGAGACCCTTGGAGAAGGTGGCGGTGAGGTTGTCGCCGCCGGACTCGACGAGGATCAGGTCGAGCGACCCGACCGCGTCCTCCAGGTCCTCGACGGCTTCGAGGTTGGCGGAGATGTCGTCGCGGATGGCGGTGTGCGGGCAGGCCCCGGTCTCGACGGCCTGGATCCGCTCGGGCGGCAGCACGGCGTTGCGCAGCAGGAAGGCGGCGTCCTCGCGGGTGTAGATGTCGTTGGTGACCACCGCGATGGAGAGCTGGTCGCGCAGGGCCCGGCAGAGCGCGGCCACGGTGGCGGTCTTCCCTGACCCGACGGGCCCCCCGAGCCCGACCCGCAGGGCACGCCGGGTCCCGTCGGGACGGTGGGCGTCGGCGCTGAGCGCGGCGGGGCCTTCGTGGGAGTGGTTGAGGTGCATGACGGGCTCCAAAGGTGGTGACGTGCTGGGAGATGTTCGGGGTTTCTGAGCGTTCGGGGCGGATCAATCCCTTCAGTCCGTCATCGGGGTCCCGCCTGGCTCTCAATGCCTTGGAGGCGATCGAGGACGAGCGCCGTTGAGGCGCGATCGGGGGGGCTGGGGGCGGAGCCCCAGGCAGGGAGGCCGCGCCCCCCCCTACGACGCGAACAGCCGCACCGGCCAAGCCGCGTGCGTCTCGGCCATGATGTCCAGGAGCGGCGCGGACGCGGCGGGCAGCGCATCGAGCCCGCCCAGCACCGCCTCCGCCGCAGCGAGTGCCGCCCGCCCCGCCACCGCGTCAAGCTCCGGCGCGAGCCGGGCAAGGACCGCCGTCGCGTCGAACGGGTCGAGGCTCAGCAGACGTACGACGGCCGTGGCCGGCCCGCTCACGACCTCGTACGCCACGCAGTGCGCCGCGTCCTCGGGGCCGAGCCCTGCCGCCCGGGCCGCGAGGCCGAGCACGATGGGCTGGTGAGCGCCGCGCGGGCGGGCGGCGGCCAGCGTGTCGAGTTCGGCGGACGGCCAGGTCGCCCGGGCCGCCCGCATCATCTGGCGGCCGAGCTTGCGGGCGGTGGCCCGCAGCGCCGGGGAGGGGGTGCGGGCGTCGGCGGCCTCGTCCAGGGCGAGCGGGTCGAGACCCGCGGCCGCCGCCGCGGCGAGCGCGGCCGAGGTGAGGCCCGTGGTGTGCAGTCGGCCCCGGCAGAACTCCGCGAGGTCGGCGGCGTCGCGGATGCGTCCCGCCTTGACGGCCGGTTCGGCGCCGCCGGAGTGGGCGTGGCCACCGGCGGGGAATCGGCCGTCGGCGAGGACGAGGAGGGCTGCGCGGCTCATGAGTTGACGGCCCGTCAGAAGAGGAAGTAGCGCTGGGCCATGGGCAGTTCGACGGCCGGAGCCGGGTCCACCACATCGCCGTCGATGGTCACCGTGAACGTGTCCGGGTCGACCGTGACGTCCGGCAGCGCGTCGTTCTCGCGCATGTCCGCCTTGCCCACCCGGCGGGTGTTCTTGATGGCCACGAACCGCTTGTCCAGGCCGAGGCGTTCGGGAAGGTCGTCCTCCAGCGCCGCCTGCGACACGAAGTTGAGGGAGTTGGCGGCGGGCGCCTTGCCGTGGGCGCCGAACATGGGGCGCGGCAGGATCGGCTGCGGGGTGGGGATCGACGCGTTCGCGTCGCCCATCTGCGCGTACGCGATCTGGCCGCCCTTGATGACGAGCTGCGGCTTGACGCCGAAGAACGCGGGTTCCCACAGCACCAGGTCGGCGAGCTTACCCGGCTCGACGGAGCCGATCTCGTGGTCGAGGCCCTGGGCGACGGCCGGGTTGATCGTGTATTTGGCGACATAGCGCCGCACCCGGTGGTTGTCGGCCCGTCCGTCCCCGGGCAGCGCGCCCCGCCGGACCTTCATGACGTGCGCGGTCTGCCACGTACGCAGCACGACCTCGCCGATGCGGCCCATCGCCTGGGAGTCGGAGGAGATGATCGAGATGGCGCCGAGGTCGTGCAGGAAGTCCTCGGCCGCGATGGTGGAGGGGCGGATCCGGGACTCGGCGAACGCCAGGTCCTCCGGCACCGCCGGGTTGAGGTGGTGACAGACCATCAGCATGTCGAGGTGTTCGTCGATGGTGTTGACGGTGTGCGGCCGGGTCGGGTTGGTGGAGCTGGGCAGCACGTTGGGCTGCGAGACCACGGTGATGATGTCGGGCGCGTGCCCGCCGCCCGCGCCTTCGGTGTGGTACGCGTGGATCGAGCGGCCCGCGATGGCGGCGAGAGTGTCGCCGACGAAGCCCGCCTCGTTCAACGTGTCGGTGTGGATGGCGAGTTGGGCCCCGGTCTCGTCGCAGACGCTCAGGCAGGCGTCGATGACGGCGGGGGTGGCGCCCCAGTCCTCATGGATCTTGAATCCGAGGGCCCCGCCGCGCAGTTGGGAGTGCATGGCCGCGCGCGACATGGTGTTGCCCTTGCCGAGCAGCCCGATGTTGACGGGCGCGTTCTCCAGGGCGGCGAACATGCGGGCCAGATGCCAGGGACCCGGCGTGATGGTGGTGGCCTTGGTGCCCTCGGCGGGCCCCGTACCGCCGCCGACCAGCGTGGTGATGCCCGAGGAGAGCGCCTGGTCGATGAGGGTGGGCGAGATGAAGTGGACGTGGGTGTCGACGGCTCCCGCGGTGAGGATCTTCCCGTTGCCCGCGATGATCTCGGTCTCGGGGCCGATGACGAGCTCGGGGTGGACGCCGTCCATGGTGTCCGGGTTGCCAGCCTTGCCGATGCCGGTGATCCGCCCGTCCCGGATGCCGATGTCGGCCTTGACGATGCCCCAGTGGTCGACGATCACCGCCCCGGTGACAACGGTGTCGGGCGCGCCTTCGGCTCGCGTGGTCCGCGCCTGCCCCATGGACTCGCGGATCACCTTGCCACCGCCGAACACCGCCTCGTCGCCCGACCGTCCGGGCCCGCCGGAGCGGTCCTCCTCGATCTCGACGAGGAGGTCGGTGTCGGCGAGCCGGATACGGTCGCCGGCGGTGGGGCCGAACAGGTCGGCGTAGACAGCGCGGTCGAGGTCAGTCATCGAGGGAGCCTCCGGTCTCGCCGCGCAGACCCGGCACGATGCGCCGGCCGGCCAGGGGGACGAGTTCTACGTCGACGGGAATGCCGGGTTCGAAGCGGACGGCGGTGCCCGCGGCGATGTTGAGCCGCTTGCCCCGGGCAACCGTACGGTCGAAGTCGAGGCCGGGGTTGGCCTCGGCGAAGTGGTAGTGGGAGCCGACCTGGACGGGCCGGTCGGCGGCGTTGAGGACGGTCATCCGCACGGTCGGGCGGCCCTCGTTGAGAACGACGGGGTCCTCGGCGAAGAGGATCTCTCCGGGAATCACGGCAGCACTCCCCCGTCAGGCGATCGGTTCGTGGACGGTGACGAGCTTGGTGCCGTCCGGGAAGGTGGCCTCGACCTGGACGTCGTGGATCATCTCCGGGATGCCCGGCATGACCTCGTCGCGGGAGAGCAACTTCCGCCCGGACGCCATGAGTTCGGCGACGGTGCGGCCGTCGCGGGCGCCTTCGAGGATGTGCGAGGTGATGAGCGCGACGGACTCGGGGTGGTTGAGCTTCACCCCGCGTGCCCTGCGCTTCTCGGCCACATCCGCGGCTACATGGATGAGCAGCCGTTCCTGCTCGTGCGGCGTCAGTTGCACGCTTCCCACCTCACAGTCGTGCCCTTCCGACCACGGACAGCCATGGACGGACCCAGCTGGCGTCAGGGGCGGAGACCGACGGGACAGGTGTTTTCCGCCCGAACGCAGCGGAACCGTATCCGACGTCAACATCTTGTTGAGCGCCATCTCCGGGCCCCTTGGCCAGGCATTGCACGTTAGAGCGGAAGTTTTTCCGGCGCGTTAACTGGCGCTTTAAGAACCCATGATCATCAAAGGGGCCGCCGCGGCAGAACGGGTCCGTGTATGGGGCACCCTCATCGGGACGCGTGCGCCCACGCTCAGTTGCCGACGTGGGGGCCCCGGTGCTCCGCGGCGATCCCGAACCGCCGGGGCTCCGCGGGGGCCGACGTGGGCAGGGGGCCCACGAACGAGACGGAGCTCGACACCTGCTCCTCCTCCCGCTGCGCCTCCTGCTCCGGCGCGGCCTCCAGTTTCTCCAGGTCAGCGGCGGAGACCAGGGCGACGAGCGGCTTCCCGTGGCGCGTCACCACGACCCGCTCCCCGCCGTACACAACGCGGTTGATCAGCTCCGCGAGCTCTGCGCGGGCTTGCGTCACCGGAATCTCGTAGGCCATGCACCCAGCTTAGACTCCGCCCACCCGCGCCGTGAGGCCCGCGCGAAACGGCAGTCGCGCAGGTCAGAAGGGTGCGGCGCGCTCGGCTCGCGAGAGGGCCCCGGCCGGCAGACTCACTCCGGCCGGGGCCTCGCCCTGTGCTGCATGACAGGTCAGGCCTGTGCCGCGAGACAGGTCAGGCAGCCGCGGCGGCCGCTTCCCCTGCCGTCCGGGCCTCTGCCGCGTATACGTCCACGTACTCCTGCTCCGACAGCTTCTGCACCGCGTACATGATCTCGTCCGTCACGGCCCGCAGCACCAGGCGTTCGTTCTCCATCCCGGCGTAGCGCGAGAAGTCCAGGGGCTCGCCGAAGCGGAGGGTGATCGGCACGCGCCGGGGCAGTCGGCGTCCCTTCGGCTGCGCCTCGAACGTGCCGATCATCGCGACCGGGACCACCGGGGCGCCGGACCGTAACGCCATCGCCGCGACACCGACCTTGCCCTTGTACAGCCGCCCGTCGTGCGATCGCGTCCCCTCGGGGAAGACCCCCAACACCCCTCCGCCATCGAGGACTTGGAGCGCGGTGTCGAGCGCCGACCGTGCCGCGTCCTTGCCGGAGCGGTCGACCGGGATCTGGCCGAGCGCGCGGAAGAACGCCGCGGTCGCCCGGCCCCTGAGGCCCGGCGCGGTGAAGTACTCCTGCTTGGCCAGGAACGTGAGCCGGCGCCTGAGCGTCACGCCCAGCAGGAACTGGTCGGTGAACGACTGGTGATTCCCCGCGAGGATCACCGCACCTGTCTCGGGTACCCGCCCGGCCCCTTCGACGCACGGGCGGAACAGCCACCGCAGCAGCGGCACCAGCACCACGAGACGGAATGCGAAATAGAACACTTCAGTGAGCCCTCTCCCCAGGTGACCCCCGCGCCGACGCACGCTAGTCACCCGCGGAAATCGCCGGGAGAGGGCCTATTGAGCCAAGGCCCGCGCCCATGGGCGGCCGGATCCGCCCGCTCGCTGACAGCGAAACAGCCCCTGACCTGTCCCTTTCCAAGTTTTCCCGGCCATGCCCAGGCTCGCGGTCTGTACGTCCTGTACATTTTTTACAGAGGTCTTCAGATCCTCCGGTCGAGGAGAGGTATGTCATGAACCACCGCCCTGCCGCCCGCTATGTGCTGCCCGAGTTCCAGGAGCGCACCGCGTCCGGCGTCCGCACGCTCGATCCGTACTCCAAGCTCTTCGAGGAGCGGATCGTCTTTCTCGGCACCCCGGTCGACGACGCTTCGGCCAACGACGTGATGGCCCAGTTCATGCACCTGGAGCACGCGGACCCGGACCGGGACATCTCGCTCTACATCAACTCCCCCGGCGGCTCGCTCACCGCGATGGCCGCGATCCACGACACGATGCAGTTCGTGACCTGCGATGTGCAGACGTTCTGCCTGGGCCAGGTCGGCTCGGTGGCCGCGCTGCTGCTCGCGGCCGGCACGCCCGGCAAGCGCGCCGTACAGCCCGGCTCGCGGGTGCTTCTGCGGCAGCCGGCCATCGAGGAGCCGGTGCGGGGACAGCCGTCCGATCTGGAGATCCAGGCGGCCGAACTCCTGCGCGGCCGCGCGCTGTTGACGGAGCTCCTCGGCCGGCACACCGGGAAGAGCGCCGAGCGGGTGGCCGCCGACATGGAGCGGGACGTGGTCTTCGACGCGGCGGGCGCCGTGGCGTACGGGCTCGCCGACCACGTACTCGCAAGCCGCAAGACCTCGCTGCGCGGGAGGTGACCCGAGGTGCTGCCACCGGAGCTTCCGCCGCTGCCCGCGCTGACGCGTGCCGAGGCCGGGTTCATCGACTCCTACCTCGAAGTGGTCGATCTGCTCGGCCGGATCAACCCGGCGCACGGCCATGACACCTATGCGGCCCTGAGGGCAGCCCAGGCCCTGGTCGGCCGGGCGGCCGCGCTGAAGGAGGCCCTGACCCTGATGCACCTGCGCGGGGAGACTCAGGTGCACGCGCCCACCCTGACGCGGGCGCTGCGGGTCCTGGACGGCGAGCGCCGCGCGGGGCGGCTCACGGTGCCGCCGCAGTCCACGGGTTGAGGGTGCCGCGAGGCGCGAGGGACACCCGACGCGCTCATGAGGCCCGTGAAACGGACCAGACGGGCTACCCCCATTCGGCCCACCGGCGGCTACTTTCGTCGGCCCTTATGAGTTGCTTATGGCCCGTGGACAATCAGCTGAATCGATCCTTCCGTTGCTGGTACGAGGCTCGTCAGCCCCGTTCGGAGTAGTGCCGAGCGGCCCGTGTCCACCCGAACGAGGCGGTCGTGAGCACCCTCACACAAAGCCGTTTCGCGTCGTAAATCCGATTGTCGGTGCGGAAAGATCCCTGGGACGACAAGCCCCCGCCACCGCGGCGGGGCGGTCCGGGCGGACGCCGAGTCCTGCCGCCGCTCCGGACGTCTGGTCGACAGGAGTGGACCGGCAGGAGTGGAGGACCCGAGTGTTTCGGGAGGGCCGGACCCCGGCCGTCCCTCGGGGTGAAGCCGCTAGCGCGGCCGGGCGTCTTCGCCAGCCCGAACCCGACAGGTCATCCTTCGCAGGCGGTTTGACGAAGGGTTGCGCATGACCGCGCAGACACACGTCTCGTCCCTGGCGGTCCGCCTCGGCGCCGTCGGTGCCCTCGCCCTCGCCGTGACGGGCGCCATGACGCTGGCACCGGGCACCACGCCCGAGGCGAACGCCGCCGCCGTGGCCACCAAGGCGCTCCACGTGGCCGCGTCGAAGAAGGGGTCGCCCTACCAGTTCGGCGCCACGGGTCCGAACCGGTTCGACTGCTCGGGGCTCACGCTCTACTCGTTCAAGCAGGCGGGCCGCAAGCTGCCGCGCACCGCCCAGCAGCAGTACAACGGCTCCCGGCACATCTCGGCCTCCACCCGCAAGGCCGGGGACCTGGTGTTCTTCCACTCGCGAGGGCGCGTGTACCACGTGGGCATCTACGCCGGGAACGGCAGGATCTGGCACTCCCCCAAGGCCGGCACGGTGGTCCGCCTTGAGCGGATCTGGAGCCACAGCGTCCTGTACGGGCGGGTGGGCTGACGCTCCGTCAGGCCGGGCGTCCCGGTGCGTGTCCCGCGCACCGGGGCGCCCTCGTGCGCCCCGACCGGCGTCTGTCCGGCCGTGCGCGCCGGACAAGATCCGCCGCACGGGCCTACCCGCTTTGGACCGGCGCCGACCACGGGAGCGCGATCCAGACCGTCTTGCCGCCGTCCGCCGTGGGTGCCACCGAGAGCCGGCCGCCGCACTCGGCGGCGAGCCAGCGGATGATCACCATGCCCCGGCCGTTGTCCTGCTGGACGGCGGCGGGCAATCGTTTCGGCCAGCGCGGGTGGCTGTCGGTGACGCCGATCCGGAGCTCCTCCTCGCGCTCCAGCTGAACGTCCACGGTGAAGGTGGGCGACTGGCCGAAGGTGTGCTGCACGGCGTTGGTGGCGAGTTCGGAGACGATGAGGCGGACCGTGTCGGCGGCCTCGGCGTCGCTCGGCAGGCCCCAATCGGTGAGGACCTCAACGACATACCGCCGTGCCGCGGAGACCGAGGCGGGATCGCTCGGCAGAGTGAGGGTTGCTTCGAGGTGGTCTGCCATGGCGACGCTGTCCCTTTCCCACCCGGGCCGGCTTGAGGACTCGTAGCGGTTGAGCGCTCGCGAAGACGACATCGGCCTCGGATTGTGCTTCGCGCCAGAGTGCCACTCATCGTGCCGGTCTCGGGTGCGATCCACCAAGATATGCATATATCTGTCGCTCAAAGCAGTGAACTCTCCGACGGTAGACCGTATTTGGGCTCACACTTACCCATCGCCGAGACGAAGGAGGCGGCTATGGGGCATGGACCGGCGGTGCGCAGACGCAAGCTCGGCGAGGAGTTGCGCAAGCTGCGCGACCGAACAGGTCTCACGAGCGGCGAGGCGGCCGCTCTGGTCGGCTGGCACCAGTCGAAGGTGAGCCGGATCGAGACCGGTCGCAGCGGTGTGAAACCGGCGGACGTGGCCCGGCTGCTCGAAGCTTACGGGGTGCGCGACCCCCAACTCCGCGCGCTTTTGGAAGCGTTGGCCGATTCGGCGGGCGACGCCGGGGTGGACTGGGCGCATGCGTACCGGGGCCTGCTGCCGCCGCAGTACCGCGACTTCATCAGTCTGGAGTCGCAGGCACGCTCGGCGCGCACCCTGGAGACCTCGGTGGTGCCGGGCCTGTTGCAGACACCGGCGTACGCGCGGGCGGTGACGCGGGCCGCGCTCGGGGGGCTGCCGCCGGACAAGGTGGACTCGCTCGTGGAGGTGCGCATCGCCCGCCAGGAGGTGCTGCGCGGCGATCCTCCGCTGAAGCTCAGCGCGGTCCTCGACGAGGCGGTATTGCGCCGGAGGGTGGGCGGCCGGGCGGCCATGCGGGACCAGTTACGGCATTTGCTGGAGCTCTCCGCACTGCCGCACGTGCGGTTGCAGGTCATCCCTTTCCATTACGGCGGCTATGTCGGGCTCACCGGCCCTTTCATTATCTTTTCATTTCCAGCCATTTCAGATCTGGATGTGGTTGTTATCGACCATTTGACGAGTAGCCTCTACCTCGAACGGAGAGAAGACCTTGAGGCGTACAGTGCCGCGTTCCTGACCGTTCAGGCACTCGCGCTCTCCTGCGAGGACTCGTTTGATCTCATCGCCCGGACAGCCCGGGAAGAACCGGGCTAGTTCGTGGCGAGTGGGGAGGCATGATGTTCGCACGCCCTGCGCACGTTCCTTCCAGCACTTCCCTCACCGGTGCCACGTGGCGGCGCAGCAGCCGCAGCGTGGGCATGAACAACTGCGTCGAGACGGCCCGGCTCAATGGCGAGCTGCTTGCCGTGCGCGACTCCCGACGGATCGACGGGCCCGCGCTGCTCTTCGGCGCCCCCGCCTGGCAGCGCTTCATCTGCGCTGTCCCCAAATTCACTCTTGCCGCAGCGAATTGACAGCTCGTCAGACGGTGGGCGCGGTCCTCAGGATCGCGCCCACCGCGCTGTCGATCTGGCGGTCCGTCAGGTCCGCCCGCGCGGTCAGCCGGATCCGCGAGATGCCGTCCGGCACCGACGGCGGCCGGAAGCAGCCCACCACGAGCCCGGCCGCACGGCAGTCGGCGGCCCAGGCCACCGCGGCCTCCGGCGAGGGGGCCCGCACCGAGACGACCGCGGCGTCGGGACGCACCGCCAGGTGTCCGGCGGCGGTGAGCCGGCCGTGCAGTTCGGCGGCGACGGCGCGGGCCCGGCCCGCCAGCTCCGGCTCCGTACGCAGCAGTCGAAGGGCCGCGAGTGCTCCGCCGGCGGCCGCGGGGGCGAGCCCGGTGTCGAAGATGAAGGTGCGGGCCGCGTTCACCAGATGGCGGATCACTCGGGCCGGGCCGAGGACCGCGCCGCCCTGGCTGCCGAGCGACTTGGACAGGGTGACGGTGGCGACCACGTCCTGCGCCCCGGCGAGCCCGGCCGCGTGCAGTGCGCCGCGCCCGCCCTCGCCGAGCACCCCGAGCCCATGCGCGTCGTCCACGACCAGGGCCGCCCCGAACTCCCGGCAGGATGCGGCGAGTTGGGGCAGCGGCGCCGCGTCCCCGTCCACCGAGAACACCGAGTCGGACACGACGAGCCCGGGTCCGCCGTGGGCGTCCAGGGCCTTGCGGACCGCCTCCGGTTCGGCGTGCGGGACGACCTCGGTACGGGCGCGGGCGAGCCGGCAGCCGTCCACGATGGAGGCGTGGTTGCCCGCGTCGGAGACGATCAGGGAGCCGTGCGGGCCGAGCGCGGTGAGTGCGGCCAGGTTCGCCGCGTACCCGGAGGAGAAGACGAGGGCGGCCTCGAAGCCGCAGAAATCGGCGAGCTCCCGCTCCAGTTCCGCGTGCAGCACCGTGGTCCCCGTGACCAGGCGGGAGCCGGTGGCGCCCGCGCCCCAGCGGTGGGCCGCCTCGGCCGCGCCCGCCGTGACCGCGGGATGCCGGGTGAGCCCCAGGTAGTCGTTGCTCGCCAGGTCCAGGAGGTCCTGGTCGGCGGCGCGCGGCCGCAGCGTGCGGACCAGACCGGCGCGCTCGCGGCGCTCCGATTCTCCATCGATCCAGTCGAACGGCGCTCGCGGCATGGTCGAGTCCCTTTTTGTAGGCTGCCGACAGACCCTAGCCGGTGCCATGCCAGGTCAGGGTGTGGCGATACACACACCTCAAACGGCCCGTGTTGTGGGATCCCTACCTTGGCCCCAGGCGGTGCCGTGCGCGAAGATCGGCGCCATGGACCTGCTGAACACGCTGGTGGACAAGGGGTTGCGGCGCGAACTGCCGACCCGCGAAGAGGCACTCGCCGTACTGGCGACCTCCGACGACGAACTGCTCGATGTGGTGGCCGCGGCCGGCAAGGTGCGCCGCCAGTGGTTCGGACGCCGGGTGAAGCTGAACTATCTGGTCAACCTGAAGTCGGGCCTGTGCCCCGAGGACTGTTCGTACTGCTCCCAGCGGCTCGGCTCCAAGGCCGACATCCTGAAGTACACCTGGCTCAAGCCCGACGAGGCGTCCAAGGCCGCGGCCGCGGGCGTCGCGGGCGGTGCGAAGCGGGTCTGCCTGGTGGCCAGCGGCCGCGGCCCCACGGACCGCGACATCGCCCGGGTCTCCGAGACGATCGAGACGATCAAGGAGCAGAACGAGGGCGTCGAGGTCTGCGCCTGCCTCGGCCTTCTCTCGGACGGCCAGGCCGAGCGGCTGCGCGCCGCCGGGGCCGACGCGTACAACCACAACCTGAACACGTCCGAGGGGACGTACGGGGACATTACGACCACGCACACCTACCAGGACCGCGTGGATACCGTGACGAAGGCGCACGACGCGGGTCTTTCGGCGTGCTCCGGGCTGATCGCGGGCATGGGCGAGTCCGACGAGGACCTGGTGGACGTGGTCTTCGCGCTGCGCGACCTCGACCCGGACTCGGTGCCGGTGAACTTCCTCATCCCGTTCGAGGGCACCCCGCTCGGCAAGGAGTGGAACCTCACGCCGCAGCGCTGCCTGCGCATCCTGGCGATGACCCGGTTCGTGTGCCCGGACGTCGAGGTGCGGCTCGCCGGTGGCCGCGAGGTGCATCTGCGCTCGATGCAGCCGCTCGCCCTGCACCTGGTGAACTCGATCTTCCTGGGCGACTACCTCACGAGCGAGGGCCAGGCCGGACAGGCCGACCTCGACATGATCGCGGACGCCGGGTTCGAGGTGGAGGGCGCGGGCACCACGACCCTTCCCAAGCACCGCGCGGACGCGATCGCCGCGGCCGGCTGCGGTTCGGGCGCGGGCGCATGCGGTTCGCACGAGGAGAGCGGCTGCGGCTCCCACGAGGGCGGCGGCTGCGGGCCCTGCGGTGGCCACGCCGCACCCGAGCAGGCGCCCGCGGACCAGGCGCGCACCGATCTGGTGGCCGTGCGCCGCCGGGGCGCGGGGACGGATCTCGCGCCCAATGCCTGAGTACTCCCCCACCGATCTGCTCGACCTGGACCGCCGGCACGTCTGGCATCCGTACGGCCCGATGCCCAATCGGCAGGAGCAGCTCCTCGTCGAGTCGGCGTCGGGCGTACGGCTGCGCCTTGCCGAACCGGCCCACGGGCAGCGCGAGTTGATCGACGGGATGTCGTCGTGGTGGTCGGCCGTGCACGGCTACAACCACCCGGTGCTCAACGAGGCGGCGCGCGGCCAGCTCGACCGGATGAGCCATGTGATGTTCGGCGGGCTCACCCACGAGCCCGCCGTCCGGCTCGCCACCCGGCTCGTCGAGATCACGCCCGAGCCGCTCCAGCACGTCTTCCTCAGCGACTCGGGTTCGGTCGCGGTCGAGGTCGCCGTGAAGATGTGCCTGCAGTACTGGCGCTCGGTCGGCCGGCCGCGCAAGCAGCGCCTGCTCACCTGGCGCGGCGGCTACCACGGCGACACGTGGCAGCCGATGTCGGTGTGCGACCCCGAGGGCGGGATGCACGAGCTGTGGCAGGGCGCGCTGCCCCGCCAGATCTTCGTCGGCGCTCCGCCCGCGGAGTCCGAGGAGTCGTACGCCCGTGAGCTGCGCGAGGCGATCGCCCGGCACGCCGACGAGCTGGCCGCGGTGATCGTGGAGCCGGTGGTGCAGGGCGCGGGCGGGATGCGCTTCCACTCGCCGGAGTATCTGCGGGTGCTGCGCGAGGCCTGCGACGAGCACCGTGTGCTGCTCGTCTTCGACGAGATCGCCTCCGGCTTCGGCCGCACCGGCGCGCTGTTCGCGGCCGGTCACGCGGCGCTCTCGCCGGACGTCATGTGCGTCGGCAAGGCGCTGACCGGCGGCTATCTGTCGATGGCGGCGACGCTCTGCACCAGCCGGGTCGCCGAGGGCATCTCGTCGGGCGAGGTCCCGGTGCTCGCCCACGGCCCGACGTTCATGGGCAATCCGCTGGCCGCCTCGGTGGCGCTCGCCTCGATCGACCTGCTGCTCGGCCAGGACTGGCAGGGCGAGGTCAAGCGGATCGAGACGGGCCTGCTCGACGGGCTTGCGCCCGCCCGCTCGATCGAGGGCGTACGCGATGTCCGGGTGCTCGGCGCCATCGGTGTCGTCCAGCTGGACCACGACGTGGACATGAAGGCCGCGACCGCGGCGGCCGTGCGCGAGGGCGTGTGGTTGCGGCCGTTCCGGGATCTGATCTACACGATGCCGCCCTATGTGACGGGCGACGACGATCTGGCGCGTATCTGCCGTGCGGTGTGCGCGGCGGCGCGGGAGGGCTGAGATGGCGATTCTGGTCGTGAGCGGTACGGGCACCGAGATCGGCAAGACGATCACCACGGCGGCCGTCGCCGCCGTGGCGCTCGCCGCCGGCCGTTCGGTGGCCGTGCTCAAACCGGCCCAGACGGGGGTGGCGCCGGGCGAGCCCGGTGATGTCTTCGAGGTGCGGCGGCTCGCGGGCGAGGCGGTGACCGGCGTCGAACTGGCCCGGTTCCCCGAGCCGTTGGCGCCCAATACCTCGGCCCGCCGGGCCGGCATGACGCCGGTGGGCCCGGCGGAGGTGGCCGAGGCCGCGGCGAAGCTGGCCACCGAGCACGATCTCGTACTGGTCGAGGGCGCGGGCGGGCTCCTGGTCCGCTTCGACGACGAGGGCGGCACGCTCGCGGACGCGGCCCGGCTGCTCGGTGCCCCCGTCCTGGTGGTGACGCCCGCCGGACTGGGCACACTGAACTCGACGGCCCTGACCGGCGAAGCCCTGCGGGCCCGGGATCTCGAATGCGCCGGGGTCGTCGTGGGCAGCTGGCCGGCCGAGCCGGATCTGGCCTCGCGATGCAATCTCGCGGACCTTCCGGAGTCTGCCGGGGCGCCCTTGCTCGGCACCGTGCCCGAGGGCGCCGGACGACTGGCGCCCGCCGACTTCCGTACCCGAGCGGCCGGTTGGCTCGCCCCGGCGCTCGGCGGCGTTTGGAGTATCTGATGGCTGTGTTACGGGCCCGCCTCGGGCAGCTCGTCGTGGACTGCGCCGACCCGGGGCGGCTCGCCCGGTTCTGGGCCGGGCTGCTCGGCGGGCGTCCCGTGGTGCGGGACGCCTCGTGGGTGTACGTCGACCCGCCGGGCGCGCCCAGGCTCGCCTTCCAGCGCGTACCGGAGGAGAAGGCGGGCAAGAACCGGTTGCACCTGGACCTCGCGGTCGAGGACGTGACCCGCGCGCGGGCGGCGGCCGTACGGCGCGGGGCGGCTCCGGTGGGTGCGACGGTGACCGACGCTCAGGGCGCCTTTCAGGTGATGCGGGATCCCGAGGGCAACGAGTTCTGCTTCGTGGAGTCCGCGGACGGGTGAGCGGGCGCGGCGCGGGGACAATGGCGGTGTAACCGGTAACCGGCTGCCCGCAGGACGCCGGTGACCGGCCGGCTGCCCGCAGGCTCAGGAGGTCCGACATGGCGCAGCGCACCAAGATCGCCCCGGATGCCGTGCACCATCCCGTCTTCGCCCGCTTCTACGCGCGCTTCAGCGAGGCGGTGGACGTGAGGGCCGGGATCGCCGAGCACCGTAAGGAACTGCTCGACGGGCTCTCGGGGCGCGTCATCGAGATCGGCGCGGGCAACGGGCTCAACTTCGCGCACTATCCGGCGGCCGTGTCCGAGGTGGTGGCCATCGAACCGGAGCGCACGCTGCGGCAGTTGGCGGTCCGTGCGGCGCTGCAGGCCGAGGTTCCCGTCGATGTGGTGCCGGGCGCGGCCGAGGCGCTTCCGGTCAAGAGCGAGGCCTTCGACGCGGCGGTCGCCTCGCTGGTGCTGTGTTCGGTGCGGGACCTTCCCCGGGCGCTCGGTGAGATTCGCCGGGTGCTGCGCCCGGGCGGCGAGCTGCGGTTCTTCGAGCACGGCCGGGCGGACGGCCGGGTGCTCGCGACGGTGCAGCGCGGCCTGGACCGCACGGTGTGGCCGTTGCTGTTCGGCGGCTGCCACACGGCGCGCGACCCGCTGGGCGCGATCGAGGCGGCGGGCTTCGAGATCGTCGGCCACCGCCATCTGCGGGTGCCCGCCAAGGGCGTCGCGGCGCCGTCCTCGCCGTGTGTGCTCGGGGTGGCGAGGCGCCCCGCGCTCGGCCCGGACGAATAGGAGGCGGTGTCCGAGTAGGAGCCTGCGTCCGAGCAGGAGCCGGTGTCCGAGTGGCGCGTGGCCCTTACATCCGCCTCCCCACACCGGGCCCCTCGACGGATGGCGACGGTTCGGCCCCGCCCTCTACTCTCTTATGCGGTACGGGAGTTGGGACGGCCATGACGCCACAATCGGGGAGGCGGCCTTGTCCACACCTGCAACAGCACACGCGTACGGCACGGAACCCGCGGCGCCGGTCGCCGCGCGAGCCCGCGGACTCACCAAGGCGTACGGCAGTGGCGAGACCACGGTGCTTGCCCTGGACTCGGTCGACGTGGACATCGTGCGGGGCGCGTTCACCGCGGTGATGGGTCCTTCGGGTTCGGGGAAGTCGACCCTGATGCACTGTCTGGCCGGGCTCGACACCGTGTCGGCGGGGCAGGTGTGGCTCGGAGACACCGAGATCACCGGTCTCAAGGAGCGGGAGCTGACCCGGCTGCGGCGGGACCGGATCGGCGTCATGTTCCAGTCGTTCAACCTGCTGCCGACGCTGACCGCCGCCGAGAACATCACGCTGCCCATGGACATCGCGGGCCGCACCCCGGACCGCCCGTGGGTGGACCGGGTCATCGACACCCTCGGCCTGCGCGACCGGCTGAAACACCGCCCGGCGCAGTTGTCCGGGGGCCAGCAGCAGCGGGTCGCGTGCGCGCGGGCCCTCGCGTCCCGACCCGAGCTGATCTTCACGGACGAGCCGACCGGCAACCTGGACTCGCGGGCGGGCGCGGAGGTCCTGGCGTTCCTGCGGGAGGCGGTGGACAGCCTGGAGCAGACCGTGGTGATGGTGACCCACGACCCCGGCGCCGCGGGCCACGCCGATCTGGTCCTCTTCCTGGGCGACGGCCGGATCGTGGACCGGATGGAGCGGCCCACCGCGGAGGCCGTCCTGGAGCGGATGCGGCTCTTCTCGGGCACGCGGCCGGACCTCGGCGCCGCCGCCGACGACGCCGCGCGGAAGAGCTGACCGGCCGTGCTGAAGGCGACCCTGCGCGGGTTCCTCGCGCACAAGGGGCGGCTCCTGCTCTCGGCGCTGGCGGTGGTGCTCTCGGTGGCCTTCGTCGCCGGTTCGCTGATCTTCTCGGACACCGTGGCGCGCACCTTCGACCGGCTCTTCGCCTCGACGTCGGCCGATGTGACCGTCTCGCCGAAGAAGCAGATCGACACCGCGCTGCCGTCCGGGGAGACACCGACCGTGCCGGCCGCGCTCGCCGGGCAGCTCGCCCACGTCGACGGCGTGGCGGCCGCCCGCGTCGACGCGGCCGTCTCCAACATCACCGTCGTCGATGCCCGCAACCAGGCCGTGGGGCCGACCACCGGCGGGCCCACGATCGCCACCAACTGGTATGTCACCAAGCGCAGTCCGGTGAAGCTGACGAGTGGTCACGAACCGCGCGGGCCCCGCGAGGCGCTGCTCGACAAGGACACCGCCGACAAGAAGAAGGTGCGGATCGGCGACACCCTCACGGTGCTCGCCGGGCCCGGTTCGTTCAAGGTGAGCGTGGTCGGGATCGCCACGTTCACCACCACCAACCCCGGCGCGGCCCTGGTCTTCCTGGATACCCCGACCGCCCAGTCCCGGCTGCTCGGCAAGCCGGACGCCGCGACCGGCATCTCGGTCGACGCGGCCCCGGGTGTCAGCGACGACGTACTGAAGCAGCGCATCGCGGCACAGCTCGACGGCCGGTACGACCTGAAGACGGCGGCCGAGCAGGCCACGTCGGATGCCGCCCAGCTCGGCGGGTTCCTCGACGTCATCAAGTATCTGATGCTGGGCTTCGCGGGCATCGCCGTGCTGGTGGGGATCTTCCTGATCGTCAACACCTTCTCCATGCTGATCGCCCAACGCACCAGGGAATTGGGGCTGTTGAGGGCGCTGGGCGCCGATCGCGGGCAGGTGCGCCGTTCGGTTCTCCTGGAGGCGCTGCTTCTCGGTCTGGTCGGATCGACGCTCGGCCTCGCCGCCGGCGTCGGGCTCGCCGCCGGGCTCATCGCGCTGATGAGCCTGTTCGGGATGAACCTGAGCGCCGCCGAGATGGTGTTCAACTGGCCCACCCCGGTCGCCGCTTACGCGGTGGGCGTCGGCGTGACGTTCGTCGCCGCCTATCTGCCGGCCCGCCGTGCGGCCAAGGTATCCCCCATGGCCGCGCTCGCGGATGCCGAAGTGGCGGGCGCGGGGCGGCCGTTGCGGGTCCGGGCTGCGGTCGGTGCGCTCCTCGGGGCGGCGGGAGTCGCGGCCCTGGCGGGCTGCGCGGCCGGCACCAAGGCGTCAACTGCCGCCTCTCTCCTGGGACTTGGCCTCGTACTCACCCTGATCGCGACCGTCGTCGCGGGCCCGCTTCTGGTGCGCCCGGTGATCAGGGTGCTCGGCGGGGCGTTCCCGAGGGTGTTCGGACCGGTGGGCCGGATGAGCCAGCGCAACGCCCTGCGCAACCCACGGCGTACCGGAGCGACCGCGTCCGCGCTCATGGTCGGCATCGCCCTGGTCACCGGGCTCTCGGTCGCCAGCACGTCCATGTCCAAGTCCTTCGACCAGCAGATCGACCGGGTCCTCGGCGCGGACTTCGTCATCCAGAACGCCAACTTCCAGCCGTTCCCGCAGGAGATCACCGAGCGGATCCGGGCGACGAAGGGCGCGGGCACGGTGGTGCGCCAGCGGTTCGCGCCCGTGCGGGTCACCCTGCCGGACGGGAAGAAGACCGACACGACGGCGTCCGGCTACGACCCGAAGCTCGACGAGGTGGCCCATCTGACGTACGCGAGCGGCGGCACCGCGCAGGCGCTCGCCCCGGACGGCCTCGCGATGGACAAGACGTACGCCCAGGACCACGACGTGCGGATCGGCGACTGGCTGCCCGTGCTGTTCTCCTCCGGGCAGCAGGCGCGCCTGAACGTGGCGGCGCTGACCGACATGAACCAGGGCAGCGGCGGATTCGGGACCGAGGGCGCCCTCTTCATGGGCCTGCCCACGCTGGAGAGGTATGTGCCCGGCGGCCAGGACGCCGCCGTGTATGTGAACGCGGCGAGCGGCACGCCCGCCGACCAGCTGCGCGCCGCGCTCAGGACGACGCTCGACTCGTATCCCCAGGTCCAGGTCAGGAACCAGAGCGACTACAAGAAGCTGGTGCACGACCAGATCGCGGTGCTGCTCTACCTGGTGTACGCGCTGCTCGGCCTGGCGATCGTGATCGCGGTGCTCGGGGTGGTCAACACCCTTGCCCTGTCGGTGGTCGAGCGGACCAGGGAGATCGGGCTGCTCCGGGCGATCGGGCTCTCCCGGGTGCAGCTGAGGCGGATGGTGCGGCTGGAATCCGTCGTGATCGCCGTCTTCGGCGCACTGCTCGGGCTCGTCCTGGGCATGGTGTGGGGGGTGGCGGTGCAGCGGGTGCTCGCGCTCCAGGGCCTCACCGCGTTCGCCGTGCCGTGGTCGACGATCGTCGCGGTCGCGGTGGGCTCGGTGGCCGTCGGCCTGGTGGCGGCGCTGCTGCCCGCGCTGCGGGCCTCGCGGATGAACGTGCTCGCCGCGATCGCCCACGAGTAACTCCCCGACTCCTGAGGAGAGTTGATGACCCGTCCGTTCCGTTTCGCTGTGAACATGGTGACCCCGGCGGTGGGCGGGGAGTGGCGCAAGCGCTGCCGCCGGGCCGAGGAGCTGGGCTACGACGTGATCCAGGTGGCCGACCACCTCGGCATGCCGGCGCCGTTCCCCGCCGTGGTCGCCGCCGCGTACGCCACCGAGCGGCCCCGGGTCGGCCCCTTCGTGCTCAACGCCGCGTTCTGGACGCCCGCGCTCCTCGCCCGGGAGGTCGCCACGGTGGACGCGCTGACCGACGGCCGCCTGGAGGTGGGGCTCGGCACCGGATACGTACGCGAGGAGCACGAGCGGGCCGGGGTCGCGTGGCGCACGCCGGGCGGCCGGGTCGATCATCTCGCCCGTACGGTAAGGGAGTTGGAGCGCATTCTGGGCGAAGAGACGCTCGCGGCGCAGCTCGTGCAGCGGCCCCGGCCGCCGCTGCTCATCGGCGCGAAAGGGGACCGGATGCTGCGGCTGACCGCCGAGCACGCGGACATCGCCGCGTTCACCGGGGCGCGGACCTCGCCCGTCGACGGGACGCTCACCCTGATGGGCGCCGACGACCTGGCGGAACGGCTCGCCGCCTACCGGCGCTTCGCGGCCGGGCGCGAGACGGCGGCCGAGCTCAACCTGCTGATCCAGCGGGTGGCCGTGACCCGGGACCGGCGGGCCGCGGTGCGCGAGTCGCTGCACCTCCTTCCCCATCTCACCGAGGACGAGGTGCTCGATCTGCCGGTCCTGCTCATCGGCACCGTGCGGCAGATGGCGGACCAGCTGCGCGCCCAGCGGGAGCGCTACGGCTTCTCGTACCTCACGGTCCTCGACCCGTACATGGAGGAGTTCGGCGCGGTGATCGAGGAGCTGCGGGGCGAGTGAGCGCGCGGCGGGCGCCCGCATCGACGATCAGCTCCGCATCGACCGATCGGCGCCCGTATCGATCGGCGCCCGTATGGAGCGGCGTCCGTATCGATCGGCGTCCGTATGGCAAAACGGTTCGCCGCGGGTCACGGCCCGGTGGTGGGATGAACACCATGAACGAGTTGCGCATCCGGGCCGCCGGGCCCGAGGACCTGGACGCGGTCCTTGCCTTCTGGAAGACGGCCGCCGAGGGCACCAGCATCAGCGACGACCGCGAGGGCGTCGAGCGCCTCGTCGCCCGCGATCCCGAGGCGCTGATCCTCGCGGAGACCGGCCGCGATCTCGTCGGCACAGTGATCGCCGGGTTCGACGGTTGGCGCTGCCATCTGTACCGCCTCGCCGTCCACCCGGACCATCGCCGCAAGGGCGTCGGCGGGGCGTTGCTCTCCGCGGCCGAGGACCGTTTCGTCGCGCTCGGCGGACGTCGCGCGGACGCCATGGTCCTTGTCCGCAACGAGCTCGCCCAGCACGCCTGGCGGGCCGCGGGCTACGGGCCCGAGGAGCAGTGGCGGCGCTGGGTGAAGCCGCTGGGCTGAGAGCCCGCGTCCGGACCCCGTCCGGAGCGGACTCGGGGTCCGCGCGACCCGAGCCTCCCCTTTGCCAGTGCTTTACCATGGGTGAACCTCTACCCATCGACTGAAAGGTGTGAGCGTCCGCCCATGGGCGAGCCTCCCAGTACCAGTACCGCCGCGCGACACCGCGCGCACCGCCTCCCCCGGGCCGATCATGGGACGGAGGTGACCCGATGACCGAAGTGCTCCTGCTCCTGGCGGCCGTACTGCTGTCGCTGGTCTGCGCGGTCTTCGTCGCCGCCGAGTTCTCCCTCACGACCGCCGAGCGCAGCGATCTGGAGCGCGCCGTCGAGCGCGGCGAACGAGGTGCCTCCAGCGCCCTCAAGGCCGTACGCAGCCTCACCTTCCAGCTGTCCGGCGCCCAGCTCGGCATCACCGTGACCGGTCTCGTCATCGGCATGATCGCCAAGCCGTCGATCGCCAAGCTCCTGACCGGCCCGCTCGAAGCGCTCGGCCTGTCCGCGACCACCGCGAGTTCGGTGGCCCTGGTGCTCGGCATGGTGCTGTCCACCGTGTTCCTGATGGTCGTCGGCGAGCTGGTCCCCAAGAACTGGGCGATCTCCTCGCCGCTCGCCGTCGCGAAGGTCGTCTCGGCCCCGCAGCGCGCGTTCAGCGCGGCCTTCCGCCCGCTGATCAGCCACCTCAACACCTCGGCCAACCACCTGGTGCGCCGCTTCGGCCTGGAGCCCGCCGAGGAGCTGGCGTCCGCGCGCAGCCCGCAGGAGCTGATCGCCCTCGCCCGGCACTCGGCCAAGGAGGGCGCCCTGGAGGCGGACACCGCCGAGCTGTTCGTACGCACCCTCAACCTCGCCGAGCTCAACGCCGAGAACGTGATGACGCCCCGCGTGCAGGTCACCGCGCTCGACATCCAGGCCACCGCCGAGGACGTCGCGAACGCGACCCGCGCCACCGGCCTCTCCCGCTTCCCTGTCTACCGGGGCAGCCTCGACTCGGTCGTGGGCATCGCGCACATCAAGGACGTCCTCGCGGTGCCGGCCGAGCTCAGGCGCCTGCACCCGGTGACGTCGTTGCTGCGCGAGCCGCTGCTCGTGCCCGAGACGCTCACCGTGGACCGGCTCCTCGACCAGCTGTACGGCAAGCGCACCATGGCCGTCGTCATCGACGAGTACGGCGGCACCGCGGGCGTCGTGACGCTTGAGGACATCGTGGAAGAGGTCGTCGGCGAGGTGCGCGACGAGCACGATCCGCACGAGACCAACGACCTCGCCCCCGCCGGGCGGGACGCGGACGGCCGCATCCTGTACTCCGCGGACGGCGCCACCCGCGACGACCAGCTAGCCGCCATCGGCCTGCGCCTGCCGGACGGCCCGTACGAGACCCTCGCCGGATTGGTCGCGACCGAACTCGGCCGGATTCCGACGGTCGGCGACCGCGTGGACCTGGCCGGCTGGCGCATGGACGTGGTCGACGCGTCCGGCCGGCGCGCGGCCCGTGTCCTGCTGCACGCACCCCTCGACCACGAGGACGACGACGAAGAGGCCGGCCGATGATCGCGATCCAGATCCTGATCGGCCTGGCGACCCTGGTCGTCAACGCCTTCTTCGTCGGCGCCGAGTTCGCCCTGATCTCGGTGCGCCGCAGCCAGATCGAGCCGCTCGCCGAGAACGGCAACCGCCGTGCCCGCAGCGTCATTTGGGGCCTGGAACACGTCTCGGCCCTGATGGCCGCGGCTCAGCTCGGCATCACGCTGTGCACCCTGGTGCTCGGTGTGGTCGCCGAACCGGCCATCGCGCACATGGTCGAGCCGGTCTTCGACGCGGTGGGCGTGCCGGACGGCCTCATCCACCCGGTGTCGTTCGTGCTCGCCCTCGCGGTCGCCACCTATCTGCACATGCTGCTCGGCGAGATGGTGCCGAAGAACATCGCGCTGGCCGAGCCGGCACGCACCGCGCTGCTGCTCGGCCCGCCGCTGGTGACGCTGGCCCGGGCACTGCGCCCGATGATCTTCGCGATCAACGCGTTCGCCAACACCCTCCTGGGGCTGCTCAGGGTGGACGCCAAGGGCGAGGTCGCGGCGACCTTCTCCGACGACGAGCTGGCCCGCCTGGTGACCGACGCGGGCCATGCCGGTCTCCTCGACGACCGGGCGGCCGAGCGCCTGCACGACGCCCTTGAGCTGGGGCGACGACCGGTGCGGGACGTGGTCATGCCGCTGGACAAGGTGGTGCGGGCCGCGGTCGGAACCACCCCGGAGGAGCTGGAGCGGCTCTCCACGAGTTCCGGGTTCTCGCGCTTCCCGGTGGTCGACGAGGACGGCCGCATCCTGGGCTATCTGCACGTCAAGGACGCCCTGGACGCGGCGCCGCGCGACGTGGCCTTCCCGGTCGCGGCGCTGCGGCCGATCGCCCGGGTGCGCGCCGCGACCCCGCTGGACGACGTGCTGACCGCGATGAGACGCAGCCGTACGCACCTGGCGGCGGTCCTCGGCGACGAGGGCAGGCTGGCGGGTCTGGTCACGATGGAGGACGTGCTGCGGGAGCTCGTGGGGCCCCCGGCGGCCGCGGCCTAGCCATTGCGGTTGCCCGGCCGTTCACCCGGCGGGTTTGGCCGGAGTGGCTGGAGTGGTCGGGTTCGTGGTCTCGGTGAGGCCCGGGCCCGGCTGCCCCAGCTGCGCGGAGCCGACCGCCATCAGGACGGCGAGCACCGCGGCCATGCCCGCGGTCGCGAAAGCCGCGGTCCAGTGGACGTCGAGGAGGTTGGTCGCGCCGGCCGTCAGCACGGCGGCTAGTGCCTGGGCGAAGGTGCGGATGGCACGCTCGGCGGTGGCCTTCCAGAAGGCTGCGGTGAACAACATCGCACGCTCGCTCTCTCGACGGCCGGTCCCGGCCGAGTGTCAAAAAGTTGATGTGCTCCTGGCATACCGCGGAACGGGCCCCGCCGACAGGGCCTGATCGGTCTCCTTGCGATCACGGTCGCCGGCAGGGCTTCGACGTCCCGGAACCGCTGTCCCTACCGCGCGGTACGATCACTCCGCCATGGAGATGAATGCCTCATACACCAGCTTTGCCGCGATCGGGGACTCCTTCACGGAGGGCATGTCCGACCGGCTTCCCGACGGGTCCTACCGCGGCTGGGCCGATGTGCTCGCCACCCGTCTCGCGGCGCGCACACCCGGCTTCCGGTACGCCAACCTCGCCGTGCGCGGCAAGCTCATCGGGCAGATCGTCGAGGAACAGGTGGCCGCGGCGGCCGCGCTGCGCCCGGACGTCATCACGCTGGTCGGCGGCCTCAACGACACCCTGCGGCCCAAGTGCGACATGGGCCGGGTACGCGGCCTCCTGACACAGGCGGTCGAGCAGCTCGCCCCCGCCTGCAAGCACCTGGTCCTGATGCGCAGCCCCGGCCGCGACGGCCCGGTCCTCGACCGCTTCCGCCCGCGCATGGAGGAGCTCTTCTCGTACATCGACGAACTCGCCGACCGCCACGGCGCGTTGGTGGTCGACCTGTACGGTGCGCCGGCGCTCGGCGATCAGCGGCTGTGGGACGTCGACCGGCTGCATCTGACGGAGGACGGGCACCGCAGGGTGGCCGAGGCGGTCTGGCAGACGCTGGGCCTGGACGCCGAGGACGACTGGCGCTCGCCGCTGCCGCCCGCGGTCAAGCCCGGCTGGGCCGCGAGCCGCACCGCCGACCTGCGTTTCGCCCGCCGGCACCTGGTGCCGTGGATCGGGCGCCGCATCACGGGCCGCTCCTCCGGCGACGGCCGCAGCGGCTCCCACTTCGACGCCGCGCGGGGGCGGGCGTTCTGGGTCACGCCGGGGGACGGGGCGGCCGGGCCGGTGTCGGAGTGGGTACGGGTCGAGGACTGAGGCGCCGTCAACTCCCTTGAGCCGAGCGGGAGTTGCGCGACCAGCTCGCAGGGTCGGCCGGCACTCGTCACCCTGCCATGTTCGGCTCCGGCACCCGGGCCGCGAGGAACCGGGTGGTGCGGCGGAGCCGGAAGCCCAGCGACTCGTACAGCCTGATGGCGGCGGTATTGGTGGCCGCGGTGTGCAGGAACGGGGTTTCGCCACGCTCCCTGATGCCGAAGGCGACCGCGCGGACCAGGCGCGAGCCGAGCCCCTGGCCGCGGTGGGCGTCGTCGGTGCAGACCGCGCTGATCTCGGTCCAGCCCGGCGGGTGCAGCCGCTCCCCGGCCATCGCGATCAGCCGGCCCTCGCGGCGGATGCCGAGATAGGTGCCGAGCTCTACGGTGCGGGGCAGGAACGGCCCGGGCCGGGTGCGCTCCACGAGGGCGAGCATGTCGGGCACGTCGTCCGCGCCGAGCCGTATCGCCTCCTCGTCGGGCCGGGCGTCCACGGCCTCGTCCACGAGCTGTACGCCCTCCAGGTCGAAGGTGACCTCCCAGCCCCGGGGCAGCTCGACCCGGACCCCGGGGAGCGCCACTTCCGCGCCGGGCCCGGCGAGCGCGGCCAGGTCCGCCCAGTCGCCCGCGTCCGGGTCCGGGGGCAGGCCGAGCCAGGGCGAGACATCGGTCTCGTAGCGCAGCACCCTGCCCCGCACCTCGGCGAACCGCGCGTGCGGCCCGGTCAGCGAGGCGTACGCGGGGTTGTCCAGCGGATGCGCCGGGATCTCGGTGCGGACGGACGCGTTGGGCATGATCTCCTCGCTCGGCATGAGGCAACTCGGACAACGCCGGAGAGCGTCGGACAACGGCGGGTGACGGCGGATTCGGATCAGGCAACATCGGGGGCGGCCGCTGTCTGCGCCGTCGATGCCTCCGGCCTCGAAGCCCTCGACCTCGGACGTCGACCGCTCCGGGCTCCCTCATATGAAAGATCCGATTCCGGCCGCACATTCCCGGAGGGCCGGATTGTTCACAAGGCGGACATGATCCCGGGTGCGCGCCGAGTGATCGTTCTTGGCATGCTGTGGGCATGTCGTCCCCCGCGCTCCCCGACCTCGTCGACCAGCTGCTCGCCGCCTCCGGCCCCTTGCCGATAGTCGCCGCCGGCGACCCCGTGCTGCGCCGGCCCGCCGAACCGGTGGACGACCGCCTGGACCGCAAGCGCCTCGACCGCCTGATCGGGGCGATGCGCGAGACGATGCTCGCCGCCCCGGGCGTCGGCCTCGCCGCACCGCAGGTGGGCCTCCCGCTGCGGCTCGCGGTCATCGAGGACGCGGCGGAGGTCTCCGAGGAGATCAGGCAGGCCCGGGGCCGCGTACCGCAGCCGTTCCGGGTCCTGATCAATCCCTCGTACGAGCCCGTCGGGCCCGGCCGGGCCGCGTTCTTCGAGGGCTGCCTGAGCGTGCCGGGCTGGGGTGCGGTCGTCGCCCGGCACACGAACGTACGCCTGCGCGCGCTCGACGAGCACGGCCGTGCGGTGGACGAGGTGTTCACCGGCTGGCCCGCCCGCATCGTCCAGCACGAGACCGACCACCTCGACGGCACGCTGTATCTGGACCGCGCGGAGCTGCGCTCGCTGTCCTCACGGGAGACGATGGCCGACCGCTGGGCCCAGCCCACCCCGGCCACCGCGGCCGAGGCCCTCGGATTCGAACTGGGCGACGTCCCCGAGGCGTGAGCGCGCCCGTCACGGCGAGCCGACCACCGTGCCGCTGTGTGCCCTCGCGGCAGCGGCACGGCTTCGACACAGCGCCCGCCAGGGCGCGGGGAGCTGCGCGACCAGCCTCCCACCGGCCGGCAGATGAAGCCCTCCCCTTCCCGCGGAGCGCTTCGTAGCAAGGCACAAACCGGGGTGGGGCGCTGGCCTGCAGAAATCGCCAGTAGACTCTGGACACGTGACTGCTGTGTCTGCGAAGCCTCGCATCCCGAACGTTCTGGCCGGCCGCTACGCCTCCGCGGAGCTCGCCGTCCTCTGGTCCCCCGAGCAGAAGGTCAAGCTGGAGCGCCAGCTGTGGCTCGCCGTGCTGCGTGCCCAGAAGGACCTGGGGATCGAGGTGCCCGAGGCCGCGCTCGCCGACTACGAGCGCGTCATCGACCAGGTCGACCTCGCCTCCATCGCCGAGCGCGAGAAGGTGACCCGGCACGATGTGAAGGCCCGCATCGAGGAGTTCAACGCGCTGGCCGGCCACGAGCAGGTCCACAAGGGCATGACCTCGCGCGACCTCACCGAGAACGTCGAGCAGCTCCAGATCCGGCTCTCCCTCGAACTGATGCGGGACCGCACGGTGGCGGTCCTCGCGCGCCTGGGCAAGCTGTCCGGCGAGTACGCCGAGCTGGTCATGGCCGGGCGCTCGCACAACGTGGCCGCGCAGGCCACGACTCTGGGCAAGCGTTTCGCGACCGCGGCCGACGAACTGCTCGTGGCGTACGGCCGCCTGGAAGACCTGCTCGCCCGCTACCCGCTGCGCGGCATCAAGGGCCCGGTCGGCACCGCTCAGGACATGCTCGACCTGCTCGGCGGCGACGCCTCGAAGCTCGCCGACCTGGAGCAGCGCATCGCGGGCCACCTCGGCTTCGCCCACGCCTTCACCTCCGTCGGCCAGGTCTACCCGCGCTCCCTCGACTACGACGTGGTGACCGCCCTGGTGCAGCTGGCCGCCGCGCCGTCCTCGGTCGCCAAGACGATCCGGCTGATGGCCGGGCACGAGCTGGTCACCGAGGGCTTCAAGCCCGGCCAGGTCGGCTCGTCCGCGATGCCGCACAAGATGAACACCCGCTCCTGCGAGCGCGTGAACGGCCTGATGGTCATCCTGCGCGGCTACGCCTCGATGACCGGCGAGCTGGCGGGCGACCAGTGGAACGAGGGCGACGTCTCCTGCTCGGTGGTCCGCCGGGTCGCGCTGCCCGACGCGTTCTTCGCCTTCGACGGCCTGCTCGAAACCTTCCTGACGGTCCTCGACGAGTTCGGCGCGTTCCCCGCCGTCGTCGCCCGTGAACTGGACCGCTACCTGCCCTTCCTGGCCACGACGAAGGTCCTGATGGCCGCCGTGCGCGCCGGGGTCGGCCGGGAGGCCGCGCACGAGGTCATCAAGGAGCACGCGGTCGCCTCCGCCCTCGCGATGCGCGAGCAGGGTGCCGAGCGCAACGAGCTCCTCGACAAGCTGGCCGCCGACGCGCGCATGCCGCTCGACCGTGCCCAGCTCGACGACCTGATGGCCGACAAGCTGTCCTTCACCGGTGCGGCCGGCGACCAGGTCACCGCCGTGGTCTCCCGCATCGAGGAGATCGTCAAGCAGCATCCCGCGGCCGCCGGTTACGCCCCGGGCTCGATCCTCTGATCCCGCACACGTGCTGAGCCCCGAGGAACTCCAGGCCGCCCGCGACACCGTCATCCCCGACGTGATCGCGGGCGGACTGTCCGTCTTGTTCTGCGGAATCAACCCGAGCCTGATGTCGGGCGCCACAGGCCACCACTTCGCCCGCCCGGGCAACCGCTTCTGGCCGGTGCTGCACCTGTCCGGCTTCACGCCCCGGCAGTTGAAGCCCTCCGAGCAGGGCGAGCTCCTCTCGTACGGTCTCGGCATCACCAATGTGGTGGCCCGGGCCACCGCGCGGGCCGACGAACTCGACGCCGAGGAGTTCCGCGAGGGCGGGCGCCTGCTGGCGGCGAAGGTCGAGCGGCTGCGGCCCAACTGGCTGGCCGTCGTGGGGGTGACCGCGTACCGCACGGCTTTCGGTGACCGCCGGGCCCAGGTCGGCCCCCAGGACCACATGATCGGCTCGACCCGGGTGTGGGCGTTGCCCAATCCCAGCGGGCTGAACGCGCACTGGACGGCCCGGACGATGGCCGAGGAGTACGCACGGCTGCGTGTGGCCGCGAAGGGCTCCGACTGAGGAGTACGCACGGCCGCGCGTTGCCGCGGAGGGCTCCGACCAGGGCTCCCGCCGCGGGAGCGGGCGGGCCTCAGGCCGTGGGAGGCCGGGAGCCGGCGGCGCTGTCGATGGCTGGTCGCTACGGCGGGTCGACCTCCGTCACCGTCACGCTCAGGTCCCAGCCCGGGCCCTCCGCCTCCAGGTCGAGGCCCACGGCTACCCATCTGCCGTCGATCCGCCACAGGTTCAGGAAGTCGAAGCCGACGGCGAACTCCGCCCAGGGTTCCGGTATCGCCTCGCCGGCCACCAGCCTGGCCTGGGCGCTCCAGAGGCTGATCCACTGCGGTTCCTCCCAGCGTCGGGTGAGCTCGGCCACCAACGCGTCGTGGTCGGCGACGCATTGGGCGCGTTTTTCCAGTCGTTCCGTCAGGTCCTCCCATTCCTCCTCGTCGGCGCTCAGACATGCGGAGTGATATCCCGGGCCGCTCACATCCGCGCCGCTTCGGCTGCGCTCCGCGGGGAATTCCCGGGCGCGCAGCCGGTCGATGTGCTGGAGGTACAGAGCGGTGGTCATGCCGTCAGTAAACCGCCCGGCACTGACAATTGGTGTGCCGTCAGCCTCTGGATGGCCGCCATCCGGTCAGGCGTCGCGCCGCCGCAGCGCCCACCAGCCGGCGGCTGTCGCGAGCGCCGTCCAGGCCGCGAGGACGGCCATTCCACTCCACGGTCCGAGCGTCCCGGCCGGGTTCTGCAGCAGGATCTGCTGGCCCGCCCGGTCCGGCAGGAAGTCGGCCGCGCTGCCGCCCTGCGACACGTCTCCGACCACGAACGGGAGGATCAGGAACAGCGGCACGAGCACGCTCAGCGCGCCTGTGACGCTGCGCAGCAGGGCCCCGACTCCTGCCGAGAGCAGGCTGATCAGGGCCAGATAGGAGGCGCAGCCGACGACCGCGCGCAGCGCGCCCGGGTCCGCGATGCCTATGCCGAAGCCCTGGTCCATCAGCGCCTGGCCGCCGAGGAAGCTGATCAGGCTCGCCACCAGGCCGACCGCGAGGACGCAGCCGCCGACCACTGCGAGTTTGGCGCCGTAGAACAGCGTCCTGTTGGGCACGGCCGCCAGGGATATCCGGATCCCGGCGTTCTTGTATTCGCCGGCCATGGCTATGACCCCGAAAATGACCGCTGCCAACTGCCCGAAGTTCAGGCCGTAGTAGGAGAAGAGCACCGGATCGAAGTCCGTACTGCCGGGCTGCGGACGACCGAGCGCGGCGCAGATGAGGAGGGAGAGGCCGGCCGTCGCCACGGGGACGGTCAGCAAGGAACCCACCAGCGAACGCAGCGAACGGACCTTGATCCACTCGGTGTGGAGTACCGCGGGGAACGACATGGTTCAGGCCTCCTGGGTCTGGGGCGCGCGGGACGATGAGTACTCCGCCTCGTCGGCGGTCAGATCGAGGTAGGCCTGCTCCAACGTGGCTTCCTCATTGGCGAGTTCGAGAATGGGGATGCCCTCGCGGGCGGCGATCGGGCCGATCTCGTCGACCCGCGCGCCCTCCACCGTCCAGAGTCCGTCCTCCCCCTGGACCGGGTCGAAGCCCTGGTCGAGCAGGAGGGCCCGCAGCCGGGCTCCTTCGGTGGTGCGCAGTCGGACCCTGGGCCGGATGCGGGAGTCGATGAAGTCCCGCATCGGCGTGTCGGCGAGGAGCCGGCCGCGGCCGAGGACGACCAGATGGTCGGCGAACGAGGCGGTCTCGTTCATCAGGTGGCTGGAGACGAGCACCGTCCTCCCCTCCCGCGCGAGGCCGCGCATCAACTCCCTTGTCCAGATGATCCCTTCGGGGTCGAGGCCGTTGGACGGCTCGTCCAGGATCACGACCGCCGGGTCGCCAAGGAGGGCGGCCGCGATCCCGAGCCGCTGCCGCATCCCGAGCGAGAACGTCTTGATCCGGCGGCCGGCGACCCCCGCGAGCCCGGCTTCCTCAAGAACCTCGGCCACGCGCCGCACCGGTATGCGGTTGCTCACGGCAAGGGCCAGCAGATGACTGCGGGCGGTGCGGGAGCCGTGCGCGGCCTGCGCGTCGAGCAGGGCGCCCACTTCGCGCAACGGGTCCGCAAGCTCCGCGTACCGGCGGCCGCCGATCAGTGCGGTGCCCCAGGTCGGCCTGTCGAGGCCGAGCAGGATGCGCATGGTGGTGGACTTGCCCGCGCCGTTGGGGCCGAGGAAGCCGGTCACCCGGCCGGGCTCGACCGCGAAGGTGAGCCGGTCCACGGCTCGTGTGGCGCCGTATTCCTTGCGGAGCTCTTGGACGTCGATCCGTGTCATGCCCCAAGCGTCGCCGTCCATGCAGGTCAGCCGCCTCCCCCGGCAGTGGGGAGCTTCTCCCCCGCACGGGGGAGCCGCAGCGATCAGCGCGCTGGGACGATGGGCGCATGCACCGCACTCTTCGCCCACTGGCCCGCCCGGTCACCTACACGCGCTGGCTGCATCTGCTGATCCCGATCGCGTTCGTGGCGATCTGGCTCTTCATCGACATGCGGCGGGTGTGGGTCCTCGGGCTGCTCGTCGTTCCGGTCGGGCTGATACCGGCGGTGCGCCTCGAAGAAGGCATCCAGGCGCAGCTCCTCCTCACTCCCGGCGAGCGCGGCAGGCCCGACGCGTCGATCGCGGTCGCGCCCTCGGCCACCTGGCGCGACCGGTGGCGGACCGTGCTCTGGCTGGAGGCCCGGCTCGTGCTGTCCGGCGTGTCGATCGCGGGCACCGTCTGGCTTCCGGCGGCGTCCGTGGACCTGGTCGCCCGCGGGTTGGGCGGCTCGCCGGTCGTCTTCGGGTGGATGGCGTCATGGGTATCGCCGCAGTGGTGGCTCGTACCTCTCGCGGTGGTGCCGGTCATCGTCATGCTGGTCTGCTTGGTGCAGGCCGGGAACCTTGTCACCTTCGTCGCCCGCAAGCTGCTCGGGCCCTCGGCCACCGAGCGCCTCACCGCGCTCGAAGAGCGGACGGAGCTGCTCCTCGAACGCAACCGCATAGCCCGCGAGATCCACGACTCCATCGGTCATGCGCTGACCGTCGCCGTGGTGCAGGCGGGCGCGGCTCGCGCGGCCGGGGATCCCACCTTCACCGACCGGGCGCTGGCGGCGATCGAGGAGACCGGCCGGGCCGCCCTGGAGGACTTGGAGCGAGTGCTGCTCGTCCTGCGCGAAACGGGCCTGCCGGCCAGCCAGCGCCCCACGCTCCTGGAGGCCGACCGGCTCATCGAGTCGGCCCGAGGGTCGGGCGCCGCGGTCGACGCGGAGTTTTCCGGCCCCCTGGAGCAGGTGCCCGGTCCGGTGTCCCGGGAGGGGTACCGCATCCTGCAGGAGGCGCTCACCAATGTGCTGCGGCACTCGGGCCCCGTGCCCGTGCGGATCCGAATGGCCGTGCTGGGCAAGCGACTTGAGATGGATGTGACCAATCCGCTGACGGGGGCGGCGCCCGGCGGGAAGGGCGGCAGCGGTCTGCGCGGGATGCGCGAGCGGGCCGCACTGCTCGGAGGGGAGGCGGAGACAGGGGCGTACGAGGGTGAGTGGCGGGTGCGGGTGCGGCTGCCGCTCGACACCCTGATCTGACGCCCGCCCTGACCTCTGGTCTGACGCCTGGTCTGACACCCGCCCTGACGTCCACCCTGACCTCTGGTCTGACCTCTGGCCTGATGTCCGACTGGCGCCTGGGCTGACGCCCGCGCTGATGCCTGATCCGGCGTCCGGGCTGACGCCGGGCCTCATGACCTGACCTGGCCTCCGACGTGACGACGTGACGACGTGACGTCCGACCCGGGGTCGGGCGCCTGGTCCGAGGTTGTCCACAGGCTCCGGAGGGCACCTCTGGCCTGCGGCTAGGCTGGCCGGATGCCGGTAACCGTACTTCTGGTCGACGACGAACCCCTGGTCCGCGCGGGTCTGCGGGCCGTGCTCGAAGCGCAGCCCGACATCGAGGTGGTGGGCGAGGCCGCCGACGGCGCGGCCGTGATCCCGCTGGTGCGACAACTGCGGCCGGACGTGGTCGCGATGGATGTGCGGATGCCGCTCCTGGACGGCATAGAGGCGACCCGGGCGGTGTTGCGCACAGTGGACGATCCGCCGAAGATCCTCGTCGTCACGACGTTCGAGAACGATGAGTACGTATACGAGGCGCTGCGGGCCGGAGCCGACGGCTTCCTGCTCAAGCGGGCCCGGCCCGCCGAGATCGTCAACGCGGTCCGGCTCGTGGCGGAGGGCGACTCGCTGCTGTTCCCGGCGGCGGTGCGCGCGCTCGCCGCAGAGTACGGCAACGGCGCGGCGCGCACGGCGCTGACCGAGGCGGCGCTCACCGACCGGGAGGCCGCTGTGCTGCGCCTGATGGCGCGGGGGCTTTCCAACGCCGAGATCGCAGCCAAACTCATCGTCGGCACGGAGACCGTGAAGACGCATGTCAGCGCTGTGCTCGCGAAGTTGGGTGCGCGGGACCGCACCCAGGCGGTCATCGCCGCATACGAGTCCGGTTTCGTGGCCCCGAGCTGATGCGCCTCCGTTACCCGGCGCCGCTCGCCGTACACCTGACCAGCGAGTACGATCCGGCAGACACGCGCACGAGCTGGGAGGACACACGTTGGGGCGGCTGACCGGCGGGGACCCCTCTCTGCTGCGGAGGATCAATTCCGCGGTGGTGCTGCATGCCCTCAGGGGTGCGGAATCTCCCACGCTGACTGATCTGACCCGGATCACCGGTTTGTCCCGGCCGACGGTCGAGGGCGTGGTAGACGGCCTGATGGAGGCCGGGCTCGTCGTCGAGTCGGCCCCCGAGGAGGGCGAGGCGAGGCGTCAGGGACGGCCCGCGCGACGCTTCCGCTTCCGGGCCGAGGCGGGGCATCTGCTCGGCATAGAGATCGGCCCGCACCGGGTGGCCGCGCTGCTCTCCGGTCTGGACGGCCGGATCTTCGGCGCGGGTTCCCGCGAGGTGCCCGAGACGGCTTCGGCCGACGAGCGCCTCGAACGGGTCCGGACGACCGTCGCCGATGTGCTGCGCAAAGCCGGTGTGGCGCGGAGCTCGCTGCGTGCGGTCGGCGTCGGCAGCCCGGGAATCGTCGAGGCCGACGGCACCGTGCGGCTCGGCACCGCGCTGCCCGAGTGGACGGGCCTGCCTCTGGGCGAGCGGCTGCGACGTTCCTTCCGCTGTCCGGTACTGGTCGAGAACGACGCGAACGCGGCGGCCGTGGCCGAGCACTGGAAGGGCGCGGCGGTCGACTCCGACGATGTCGTCTTCGTCATGGCCGGTCTGAGCCCGGGAGCGGGTTCGCTGATCGGCGGCCGGCTGCACCGGGGCTTCGGCGGCGCGGCGGGCGAGATCGGCGCACTGCACCTGCTCGGCCGCGATGTCACCCCCGAAAAGCTGCTCTCGACGACGGACGAGCCGCTGCACCCGCTGGACGAGCAGGCCGTCGCCGACGTGTTCGCGCTGGCCCGGCAGGGCGATGCCCGGGCGCAGGCCGCGGTGGAGCGGTTCCTTCAGCGCCTGGTGCACGATGTCGCCGCGCTGGTGCTCGCCCTCGATCCGGAGCTGGTCGTCGTGGGCGGCTGGGCGGCCGGCATCGACGGCGTACTGGAGCCGCTGCGCAGGGAGTTGGCGCGTTATTGTCTGCGGCCGCCGCGGGTGGTGCTGTCGATGCTGGGCGAGGCGGTGGTGGCGACCGGCGCGCTGCGGCTCGCCCTCGACCACGTGGAGGAAGAGCTGTTCGCCGTCGAGGGAACAGTGACGGCACGGCGCTGAGACGCCCCGACGCGACCACATCGAAGCGTCTCGGCAGCGCACGCGATCGCACCGAGGCGCCTTCGCAATGCACGCGACCGCGCCCATGCGCCTTCGAAGAAACGCGTCACGGCCCGCGGCTCCGGGAGCTGCGGGCCGTGCGGCTTTACACGTTGCGGCCTTTTCGAGTTGCGGGCCGGGCTCAGGAGGCCCGGCGCTGCTGCCCGGGCTGGCCGGGGTGGCCGATCTCCACGTCGACCGAGTCACCGAAGGTGAGGCGGCAGGTGTCCGCGCGGTAGGTGGCGACGGAGACGGCCGCGGTGCGGCCCTCGGAGAAGTACCGGGTGGTCACGACGAGGACGGGGGCGCCCGGCAGCCGGTCGAGTTCCTTGGCGTCGTCGGCGCGCGCCGAGCCGAGTTCGACGGCGCGGTCCTGGCCTTCGAGCTCCAGGCGCTGAAGTTCGCGCAGGACAGCGCGGCCGCGGGCCGGGCCCGCGGGCACGTCGATCGCGGAGAGCTCGGGCACCGAGCCGACCGGAACGTAGAGGAGCTCGGCGGCGACGGCCTGGCCGTGGGCGACCCGGGTCCGGCGGACGGTGTGCATCTCCTCGCCGGTGGCGGTGTCGAAGAGGCGGGCGACCGCGACGGGCGGCACGGCGACCGTGGCGTCGGCGGTCCCCCAGGCGTCACCGGGCGCACCGGGCCAGTCGTGCTGGGCGGTGGAGACCGAGACGGCCGTGCGCGGCGGGGCGACGGTGGTGCCGACGCCGCGGCGGCGCTGGAGCCGGCCTTCGAGTTCGAGCTGTTCCAGTGCCTGGCGGAGCGTGGCACGTGCGACGCCGAACCGGGCCGCGAGATCACGCTCGTTGGGCAGGATCTCGCCCACCGCGAAGTCCGAGTCGAGCGCCTCGCTGAGTACCGTCTTGAGGTGCCAGTACTTCGGTTCCGGCACCGATTCCAGCTGCGTGGTCCCCACCCTGATCCTCCGCAATCGCCGTGTCCGCGGCGGCTTTCCGTGCCCTTGTTTATTAAAGGTTCCTGCACTAACTCTGCGACCATAGGGCGGCCCACCCCCTTGGTCAAGACCAATCCTCGTTCCGTTACGGAGCGCGCACGAGGGTTGCCGCAGAGCGTTCACACGACGTTCGCGCCCCGGTGGCAGCCGTGCCGCACAAGGGCCCCGGGGGCGATGGCCGAGCTCCGGGAAAAGTCACCGGCCGCCGAAATGTCCGGTATGGCTCTTGAACTCCAAGCTACCGAGCGGTAGTTGTTGCTGACAGAACGTCTAAGCGTGGATCCCAGGACAGGGAGCAGCAGCATGACCACAGAGGTCTCGTTCACGATCGACACGCCCCTGGGGCGCCGCTCCACCTCGGTCACCTACCGGCGCAAGGGCACGGGCGAGCCGCTCCTGCTGCTCCACGGCATAGGCCATCATCTGCAGGCCTGGGACCCGGTCTTCGATCTGCTCGCCGCCGACCGCGACGTGATCGCGATCGACCTGCCGGGTTTCGGCACCTCGCCCGCGCTGCCGGAGGGCGCCGCCTACGACCTCGCCACCGTCGTCCCGATCCTCGGCGCCCTGTGCGAGGCCCTCGACATCGAGCGGCCGCACGCCGCGGGGAATTCGCTGGGCGGCCTGCTCGCCCTGGCGCTGGGGCGCGAGAAGCTCGTACGGTCGGTGACGGCGCTCTCCCCCGCGGGCTTCTGGACACCGTCCGAGCGCCAGTACGCGTTCAATGTTCTGCGGATGATGCGGCTGGTCGCGACGGCGCTGCCGCTCCCGGTCATCGAGCGGATGTCCCGCACGGCCGCCGGGCGAACCGCGCTCACCAGCACCATCTACGCCCGGCCCGGCCGCCGTTCACCGGAGGCTGTCGTGGCCGAGACGCTGGCGCTGCGCACCGGGCCCGGCTTCGAGGAGACCCTGGCCGCCGGGCAGGACGTCCTGTTCACCGACGACGTGCCCGGGGTGCCCGTGACCGTCGCCTGGGGGAGCCGGGACCGGCTGCTGCTGCGCCGCCAGGGCGTCCGCGCCAAGCACACCGTCCCGGGCGCCCGGCTCGTGCGGCTGCCCGGCTGCGGCCACGTCCCCATGAACGACGACCCCGCGCTGGTCACCCGCGTCATCCTGGACGGAAGCCGCCCGGTCGGCGAGGTACCGCCCCGCCCGACTGTCCAACTCGCCTGAGTCGAGGCCGAGTTCGGGCCCGAGAAAGGGTACGGCCGCTCACCGTCAGCGGTGGGCCTCCGCTTGTCAAACACGCCGAACACGCCGAACACCAGGCCGTACCCGTCCGGTCGGCCGGGGGCGCGCCCCGTTCGTTCCCGTACGGGTGCGGCGGACCGGCCGGTTGTTCACCCGGTGTTCGCGTCCGCGCCGCCGCCGGGCAGTAGGCATGGCAGGGCACCCAGCGACCAACCTCCCCAGGAGGCGACACCGATGCCCGACCGCCGTACCGTACTGAAGGGTTCGCTCGCCGCTTCGGCGGGGCTCGCCCTGCCGACCGGGCTCGCCGCGGCGCCCGCGTTCGCCCGCTCCGGCCGGCCGAGCGCCTCCTGGGGTGTGCAGGCCGGTGACATCACCGCCTCGTCCGGTCTCATCTGGGCGCGCTCCGACCGCCCGGCCCGGATGGTCGTGGAGACGTCCGCGACGGAGTCGTTCCGGCACGCCCGCAGATGGCAGGGGCCGCTGCTCGGGCCGGGGACGGACTTCACCGGTACGACGTCGCTGCGCGGGCTTCCGGCCGGCGAGCAGATCCACTACCGCGTCACCCTGGCCGACCCCGACGACCCGCGACGCACCGGGCAGCCGGTCTCCGGCACCTTCCGCACCGCGCCCGTCAGCCGGCGCGACGACGTGCGGTTCCTGTGGTCCGGGGACATCGCGGGGCAGGGCTGGGGCATCAACCCGGACATCGGCGGCTACCGCGTGTACGACGAAATGCGGCGCCTGGACCCGGACTTCTTCCTGTGCAGCGGCGACAACATCTACGCCGACAACGTGATCCTGCCGAGTGTGACGCTGCCCGACGGCCGGGTCTGGCGCAACATCACCACCGAGGAGAAGTCCAAGGTCGCCGAGACCCTCGCCGAGTACCGGGGCAACTTCCGCTACAACCTGCTCGACGAGAACGTCCGCGCGTTCAACGCCCAGGTGCCGTCCATCGTGCAGTGGGACGATCATGAGGTGCGCAACAACTGGTTCCCCGGGCAGATCCTGGACGACGCGCGCTACACGGAGAAGAACATCGATGTGCTGGCGGCGCGTTCGCGGCGGGCGTTCAGCGAGTACTTCCCGATCTCGACGCTGGGGACCGGCGACCGCGCGGGCCGCGTGCAGCGCGTGCTGCGGCACGGGCCTCTCCTCGACGTGTTCGTGCTCGACATGCGGACGTACCGCGATGCCAACTCGCCCGACCGTCAGCCCGATGACGAGGTCGGCATCCTCGGTGCCGGGCAACTCCGGTGGTTGAAGCGGGAGTTGGCGAGGTCGCGGGCGGTGTGGAAGGTCATCGCCGCGGACATGCCGCTCAGTCTGGTCGTGGCGGACGGCGCGACCGACTTCGAAGCCGTGGCCCAGGGCGACCCGGGCGCGCCGCTCGGGCGCGAGCTGCAGATCGCCGAGCTGCTGCGGTTCATCAAGCACCAGCGGATCACGGGCACGCTGTGGCTCACCGCCGACGTGCACTACACCGCCGCCGAGCACTACGACCCGTCGCGGGCCGCGTTCAAGGACTTCGCCCCGTTCTGGGAGTTCGTGTCGGGCCCCCTCGCGGCGGGCGGCTTCCCCGCGAACAAGGTGGACGGCACGTTCGGCCCGCGGCAGGTCTTCGTGCAGGCCCCGGCCAAGGCCAACGCCTCCCCCATGGAGGCCCCGCCGAACTTCGGCGAGGTCGAGATCGACGGCGGCTCCGGCGAGTTGACCGTACGGCTGCGGGCGCAGGGCGGTTCGGTACTCTTCACGCAGATGCTGCGGCCGGGGCTCGTAGGCCAGTGATCCCCGGACGGATGACGGGCGGACCCGGAGGCGGAGGCGAACACTCCAGGCCACGCCCGGTAGAAAACAGCCAAAAGAGCATCAGAAGCACACTTAACCCGTCAGTCACAAAACGTTCGTGATCACGCAACACCACTGCGTCACAGTGATGCCATGACTGATATGCAAGGACAGCTGTCCAACAAGCACGCCCGCCGCCGTCACCACTGGCGGCGGGACCTGGTCGAACTCGCGGCGCTGTTCACGGCCGTGGCCGTCGCCGACGGGCTCTCGAACCTGGTCGCGCACGGCCCCGACGGACCGTTCATGCTGGTCGCCTCGGCGGTGGCACTGGTCGCCACGGCGGCGTTCCACACCTGGTGGGCCCGCCGCCACAGCCACGCGCCGCCGCTCCTCGATACCGGCGATACGGGCGATACCGACGGCGAATCACAGTCCGACAGCGCGCCCCGCGAGACGGCGCTGTGGCGGATGCGGACGACCGTACGGGACACACCCGGCAGCCTCGCCGCGCTGTGCACCGCGCTCGCCGAGCACCGCGTTGACATCCTCACGCTCCAGACGCACCCGCTCGCCGACGGCACGGTGGACGAGTTCCTGCTGCGTGCACCGGCCGAGCTGTCGGCCGCCGAACTGTCCCGGGCGATCTCCATGGCGGGCGGCCACGACACGTGGACCGAGCGGGCCGACGCCCACGACCTCGTGGACGCGCCGACCCGGGTGCTCGGCCTCGCCACCCGCACCGCCCTCGACGCGGCCGAACTCCCGCTCGCTCTGCGCCAGTTGCTCGGCCGGTGCACCATCCACTCGCTGCCCGCGGTCTCCCTGACCGGCCGCCCCACCGGCGAGACGGCCCCGGTCGAGGGTGTACTGGAGGCGACGACCATGCGGCTGCGCGACCCGAACGGCGGGGCGATCACCATCGAGCGGCCCCATCTCCCGTTCACCCCGACCGAGTTCGCCCGGGCCCGGGCCCTGGTCGAGCTGGACGCCCGGCTCGGCCCGCGCGTCCCGCGCAGCGAGGACGTCCTGACGCTGCCCGAGGGCAACGAGATCACCGTGCGGCGCGCCGACCAGAGCGACATCGAGGCCGCCAAGGCCATGCACGAGCGCTGCTCCGACCATACGCTCGGCCTGCGCTACCACGGCCCCGTCGCCGACGCCGACCGCTACCTCGGGCACCTGCTCAGCCCTCGCTACGGGCGCACCCTCGCCGTGCAGACCGCCTCCGGACGCCTGGTCGCGCTCGGCCACCTGCTGTGGGACGGCGACGAGACCGAGGTCGCCCTGCTCGTCGAGGACTCCTGGCAGCGCCGCGGCATCGGCTCCGAACTGCTGCGCCGCCTGGTCGACCTCGCCGTCGAGGCCCGCTGCGAGAGCGTGTACGCCGTCACCCAGTCCTCCAACACCGGGATGGTCGCGGCCATGCGCGGGCTCGGGCTGCCCCTGGACTACCAGATCGAGGAGGGCACCCTGGTGGTCACGGCCCGCCTCGACAAGACGGCCCCGATGAGCTCCGCCGGCCGCCGCGGGTACTTCGAACAGCTCTGAGCGGTCCGGTTTTCCGGCGACCCGGTCAGGCGTTCCGGCAAGATTGGTGGTGACGCGGAGCCCTCACTCGGAGAGGATGTCCGCATGTCAGTCACTTCCAGCAGCGCGCTGCCCCGCCAGGTCGCCGACGCCTATGTCGACGCACTCATCGAACTCGACCCGATCACCGGGAGCTATCTGGGCGTCAGGGCGAGCCACGCCCTGCTGCCCGACTTCTCCCCCGCAGGACAGTCGGCCGTGGCCGACCTGGCGCGCACCACGCTCGCCCGCCTCGACGAGGCCGAGCGGCAGCCCGGCGCCGACAGCGACGCCGAGCGCCGCTGCGGCCGGCTGCTGCGGGAGCGGCTGACCTCCGAACTCGCCGTGCACGAAGCGGACGAGGGGCTGCGCGCGATCAGCAATCTGCACTCGCCGGTCCACAGCGTCCGGATGGCGTTCACGATGACGCCGACCGAGACCGACGAGGACTGGCGCGCCGTCGCCTCCCGGCTGCGCGCGGTGCCCGCCGCCGTCGAGGGCTACCGCGCCTCGCTCGAACTCGGCCTGGAGCGCAAGCTGTTCGGCGGCCCGCGCGCCACCGCCACCGTCATCGGCCAGCTCGGCGAGTGGGTCGACACCCGCTTCTTCGAGGAGCTCGCCGCACCCGGCCCCGAGGCCCTGCGCGGCGAACTCGACGCGGCGGCGGGCGAGGCGTCCGCCGCCCTCGCCGCGCTGCGGGACTGGCTGCGCGACGTGTACGCGCCCGCCATCGAGGGATCCGCCGACACGGTGGGCCGCGAGCGCTACCAGCGCTGGTCGCAGTACTACAACGGCACCGCGCTCGACCTGGACGAGGCGTACGCCTACGGCTGGTCCGAGTACCACCGGCTGCTCGGCGAGATGAAGACCGAGGCCGCCAAGATCCTGCCCGGCGCGGGCCCTTGGGAGGCGCTGGCCCACCTCGACGAGCACGGCGCGCACATCGAGGGCGTCGACGAGGTCCGCGACTGGCTCCAGTCCCTGATGGACGAGGCCATCGAAGCGCTGGACGGCACGCACTTCGAACTCGCCGAGCGGGTACGGAAGGTGGAATCCCGCATCGCACCGCCCGGCGGCGCCGCGGCCCCGTACTACACGGGTCCGTCCGAGGACTTCTCGCGGCCCGGCCGCACCTGGCTGCCCACCATGGGCGAGACCCGCTTCCCGGTGTACGACCTGGTGTCGACCTGGTACCACGAGGGGGTGCCGGGCCACCACCTCCAGATCGCGCAGTGGGTGCACGTCGCCGACCAGCTCTCCCGCTACCAGGCCACCGTCGGGCACGTCAGCGCCAACGCCGAGGGCTGGGCGCTGTACGCGGAGCGCCTGATGGACGAGCTGGGCTTCCTCACCGACCCCGAGCGCCGGCTCGGCTACCTGGACGCGCAGATGATGCGCGCCTGCCGGGTGATCATCGACATCGGCATGCACCTGGAGCTGGAGATTCCCGCGGATTCGCCGTTCCACCCGGGCGAGCGCTGGACGCCGGAGCTGGCGCACGAGTTCTTCGGCGGCCACAGCAGCCGTCCGGCGGACTTCGTCCAGAGCGAGCTGATCCGCTACCTGTCGATGCCGGGGCAGGCGATCGGCTACAAACTGGGCGAGCGCGCCTGGCTGCTCGGCCGGGAGAACGCCCGGGCCCGCCACGGCGACGCCTTCGACCCGAAGGCCTGGCACATGGCGGCCCTCTCGCAGGGCTCGCTCGGGCTCGACGACCTGGTCGACGAGCTGTCCAAGCTCTGAGGCGCCGGCGGGGCGGTCCGGTGACCGGGCCGCCCCGCCCCCTGCTGGCCCTCCGGGTTCAGCAACCGCAGTCCTCGGAGTCGACCGGCGCGGTCAACGGGTCGGCGGCGCGCTTCTCGCGGCCCTCCCACGTCTCGAACTCGAAGCCCTCACGGACCCAGTACTCGAATCCGCCGAGCATCTCCTTGACCTGGAAGCCGAGTTCGGCGAGCGCAAGCGCCGCGCGGGTGGCGCCGTTGCAGCCGGGACCCCAGCAGTACGTGACGACCGGCACGGACTTGTCGAGGAGCTGCTCGGCCTGCTCGGCGATCAGTGCGGTCGGCAGGTGCACGGCGCCGGGCACGTGGCCCTGGTCCCAGGACGCGGTGGAGCGGGAGTCCAGGACGACGAAGCCGGGGTCGCCCTCGACGGCGAGTCCGGAGGCCACGTCGGAGACGTCCGCGTGGAAGACCAGGCTCGCCCGGAAGTAGGCGACGGCGTCGGCGGGGGCGGCCGGGGCCACGCGCAGGACGGGGTTGGCGGGGGTGGTGAGCGGTGTCGTCATGGCTGAAAATCTATGCGCCGATGATCAACTCCAGGAAGGTCCGATCCCCGGAACATCTCTTGCTCCACCGGGGATTTCACGGTTGTCTGTGCGGCATGACCGCGTATTCCCCCGACGCCACCGACTGGCGCATCCTGGAAGCCCTCCAGCAGGACGGCCGGGCCACCTTCGCCGAACTGGCCCGTACCGTCTCGATGTCGGCGAGCGCCGTCACCGAGCGGGTACGGCGGCTCGAAGAGGCCGGGGTGATCGCGGGCTACACGGCCGTCGTCGACCAGGAACGCCTCGGCCGGCCGATCCTCGCCTTTGTGCGGCTTCGCTATCCGAACGGCCATTACAAGCCGTTCCACGATCTGGTGGACGCGACGCCGGAGATCATGGAGGCCCACCATGTGACGGGCGACGACTGCTTCGTGATCAAAGTGGGGGCCCGGTCTATGAGCCACCTGGAGGAGATCTCGGGGAAGATCGGGGCGCTGGGGTCCGTGACGACGAGCGTGGTGTATTCGTCACCGCTCCCGCGACGAGCGATCGGCCGCTGAGCGAGTGCGGGGGGCGGGGTGCGGAGTGCGCTGGGGTTCCACCCCAGCCCCCGGGATCCCCACCCCGCCCCTTCCCTAGACCCGCCGGGGGTGGGATTTGGGGAAAGGTGCTCTCCTGGGGCTCCGCCCCCGACCCCGTTCGCGCCTCAAGGGCGCTCGTCCTCAAACTCCCCCAAGGCCTTAAGGGCCAGGGGGGACCCCCATGACGGGCTGAAATGCCTGGAGGGGCGGCACGCACGAGGCCGGACGGGCTGAAAGCTCCGGTGCCGGCCGGCATCAACCCTGCCAGGGGCGCGGGGAACTGCGCGAGCAACCACCCACCGCCCGCAGCCGACACACTCCGCCGGAGGCTTTCGGGAAGGGGTGGGGCGGGGCGGACTACGGGGTCTGGGGCGGAGCCCCAGCGGCCACTCCCCTCAGCCGCACCGACGACCCCGCCCGCCCCTTCACCACCTCCAACTGCGCCGGGATGCGGCGCCGCAGGTCGCCCACGTGGCTCACGATCCCCACGCTGCGGTCCCGCTCCCGCAGCGAGTCCAGGACGTCCAACACCTCGTCCAGCGTCTGGTCGTCCAGGCTGCCGAAGCCCTCGTCGATGAACAGTGTGTCCAGCCGCGCTCCCCCCGCCTCGTCGGTGACGACATCGGCCAGGCCCAGCGCGAGGGCGAGGGAGGCGAAGAACGTCTCGCCGCCCGACAGTGTCGCGGTGTCCCGTTCGCGGCCCGTCCACGCGTCCACCACGTGCAGCGCGAGACCCGAACGCCCCCGGCCACCCCTCGCGTCGGAGTGGACCAGCGTGTACCGCCCGCCCGACATCCGCTGGAGCCTGGCCGTCGCGGCGGCCGCGACCTGTTCGAGGCGGGCGGCGAGCACATACGACTCCAGGCGCATCTTGCGCTCGTTGTCCGCGGAGGTGCCCGCGGTGAGCCCGGCGAGGCGGGCCACTCGTTCGTACTCCTCGCGCAGCGGGCCGATCCTGCGGGTCTCCTTGGTGGCCCGGTCGCTCAGCGCTTCCAGTTCCGTGCAGCGGGCCCGGGCCGCCGAGAGGGCCGACGCGGCGTCCCGCAGGGCCCGTTCGGCCGCCGCGGACTCGGCCGCAGCCTCCGCGGTGCGGGCCGGGGCGGCAAGACCGGCCGCGGCCGTCTCCGGCTCGGCGAGGCGGGCGGTGACCGTGGCCCGCTGGTGCTGCCATTCGTCGAGCCGGTGCTGGATGTCGCGCTGGCCCCGCTCGTCGATCAGGGCGGCCGATGCCGCGGCCGGGGTCTCGAACCCGGCCCGGAACGCCGCCTCCGAGAGTCTGCCGTCGGCCTCCTTGAGCCGCTCGGCGCTGTCCTCGACGGCGCGGACCGCCTCCACGGCCTCGGCGAGGATGGCCGCCCGGTGTTCGAGCAGGCCGGCCTGCTCGGCGACGCTGGCCGCACCCGCCCGCGCCTCGCTCAACTCCCTTTCCAGGGCGGCCTGTTCGCGCTCCAGGGCTTCGCGGCTCGCGGTGCGGGCGGCGATGTTCTGCTGCGCGGTGCGCTCCGCGGCGAGGCGGCGCTCGTGCTCCTGTTCCGCCGCGACGAGGGCCAGCTGGGCCTCGTGCAGCCCGGATGCGACGTCCCGCGCCGCGGCATGTGCCCGCTGCAACTCGCCCACCGCATCGGCCAGTTCGGCGACGCTCGCCGCGCCCGCCTCGGCCCGCGCGCCGGCGAGTTCCTCCCGTACGGAGGAGAGGGCGGCCTCGGCCTCGGCGCGAGCCCGGTCGGCGTGCCGGTACGTCTGCTGTGCGGCGTCCTCGGTGGCACGGTCGACCTGGCCGGTGCCGGGGCGCGCGGGCGCGGGGTGGTCGGCCGAGCCGCACACCGCGCAGGGCTCTCCTTCGCGCAGCCGCGCCGCCAGTTCCGCCGCGATACCGCGCAGCCGCTCCTCGCGCAGCGCCAGCCAGTGTTCGTGGGCGGTGTTGGCGGCCTCGCGGGTGGCGGCGTGCCGCCGGTCGGCCTCGGTCAGGCGAGACTCCAGCACGTCGCGTTCGCGAGCGGCCGCGAGGCGGCGTTGGGCCGGTTCGAGCTGCCCCGCGAGCTGTTCCGCGCGGGTCGCCGCTTCGTGGGCCCGCTCGATACGGGTCTGGTGATCGGTCCGGGCCGTCTCCCAGCCCGCGAGCCATGCGGCGGTGTCGGTGAGGACCTCCTCGTCGGCGCGGGCCTGCCGGTCGAGGCGGGCGCGCTCGTCGTCGATCACCGCGCTGCGGCGCTCGGCCCGGCGGGCGGACTCAAGGGCGCCGAGATCCTGACGCATCCTCCGTTCCAGGGCGGCGAGTTGATCGGCCCCCGCGTCGGCGAGTTCCGGGTGCAGCCGGGCGCGGGATCGGTCCCGCTCGGCGGTCGCCGCGTGGTGCGCGCGCTGGGCCTGCTCCCACCATTCCAGCGCGGGCGAGACCAGCTCCGCCCTGCGGGCCGTCTCCAGACGGGCCCGCAACGCGTCCTGTTCGGGGCGACGGGCCGCCAGCTCCTCAGCCGTGCGGGCCGCGTCGGCGTACCGCTCCTGAAGGGCAGCGAGCTGCCGTGCCTCTTCGGCGATGCGGCGGGCGGCCGCCTGCCGGCTCTCGGCGGCGGCGACGGCTGCCGAGGCGATGTCGAGGCGTTCGTGTGCCCCACTGCGTGCGACGGCCGCCCACTCCAGGACAGCCGATGCGAGGCCCGGGTCCCCGGGCCGTGTGTCGGGCAGCGGCCATGCGCGTGCGTCGGCGCTGTCGCCCGCGGCCTGCGCCATCCGCTGGGCGATGGCGAGCAACTGCTCGTCGCCGTCCTTGACTTGACGCTCCGCCGTCTTGCGCAGCTCGGCGAGGCGGTCCTCGACGGCGGCGAACCTGCGGGTGTCGAAGAGCCTGCCGAGCAGTCGTCCGCGCGCTTCCGCGTCCGATCTCAGGAACTTGGCGAACTCCCCCTGCGGCAACAGCACGACCTGGCAGAACTGCTCCCTGCTCATGCCGATGAGTTGGCCGAGCTCCTCGCCGATCTCCTGGTGCGAGCGGCTCAGCGCCTGCCAGGCGCGCTCGGCCGGGTCGTACTCGCGCAGCCAGGTCTGCGCCTTCTCGGTGGTGAAGCCGGTGCCGCGCTTCTTGGGGCGGTCCTGCTGCGGGCGGCGCGTGATCTCCAACCGCCGTCCGCCCACGGTCAGTTCGAGCAGCACCTCGGTGAAGACGTCCGGCGCGGCGTGGTCGCTGCGCAGGGGCGCGCCGGGGCTCTGCCGGGCGCCGGGGACCGCTCCGTACAGGGCGAAGCAGACCGCGTCGAGCACCGAGGTCTTGCCCGCGCCGGTCGGTCCGTGCAGCAGGAACAGGCCTGCCGCGGACAGGACGTCGAAGTCGACCTCCTGGCTGCCCGCGAAGGGGCCGAAGGCCGTGACGCGCATGCGGTGCAGCCTCACCGGGCCACCTCGCGCACGCCGTCGCCCACGCGCACGGCGTCGAACGCCCCTTGCAGCACGGTGCGTTCACGGTCGTCCGGCCCGCTGCCGCCGCGTACGTGCGCCACGAAGTCCTCCGCGATCTGCTGGTCGCTGCGGCCGCTGAGGCGCTGCGCGTACGAGGCGTGCGGGTCGCCGTCGGCCCGCTCGGGGTCGAAGGCGAGGCTCAGGGTATGCGGGAAGCGGGTGCTGATCCGGGCCATCGCGTCGGCCGGGCGCCGGGCGTCGGTCAGCGTGGCCTCCACCCATGCCTGTTCGTGGCGGGTCAGCGTCGAGTCTTCGAGGAGTTCGTCGAGGTGTCCCCGGACGCGGGCGAGGGGGCGGGGCACCGGGCAGTCGATGCGCTCGGCGGTGATCGCTCCGTCGGCGGCGAGGTCCACCAGCCACATGGACTTGCGGTGGGTGGCCTCGGAGAAGGAGTAGGCGAGCGGCGAGCCCGAGTAGCGGACCCGGTCGGTGATGACCTGGCTGCCGTGGAGGTGGCCGAGGGCCACGTAGTCGACGCCGTCGAAGACTCCGGCGGGCACGGCGGAGACTCCCCCTACGGTGATGTCGCGCTCGCTGTCGCTCGGCTCACCGCCGGCCACGAAGGCGTGCGCGAGCACGATCGACCGGGTTCCTTCGGGGCGGGTCGCGAGGTCGGCGCGTACGCGCTCCATGGCCGCGGCGAGGACCGCCTCGTGCCCGGCCTTCGGCGCGGCCAGTTCGTCGCGGACCAGGGCGGGCTCCAGGTAGGGCAGTCCGTAGCAGGCCACGTCGCCGATCATGACCGGGGTGCCGCAGCCCGCCGGGTCGGTACGCAGATGGATCCCGGCCCGCTCGATCAGGCCGGCCCCGACGCCGAGCCTGCGCGCCGAGTCGTGGTTGCCGGAGATCATCACGGTGGGCACGCCGAGGTCGGCGAGGCTGTGCAGCGCCCGGTCGAAGAGGTCGACGGCGGCGAGCGGCGGCACCGCCCGGTCGTACACGTCCCCCGCCACGAGCACCGCGTCCACACCTCGGTCACGTACCGTCGCCACCACGTGATCGACGAACGCCGCCTGGGCGCCGAGCAGGTCGACCCGGTGGAAGGACCGGCCCAGGTGCCAGTCCGAGGTGTGCAGGAATCTCATATAAGCGCTCTGACCTGCATGTTTCTTCTCGATGACACCCTAAAACCAGCACCAACCAGCACGGGCTCCCGGTTGACCACCACCACGCTATCGCCTTTAGGTCGCTGATCCACCACGGGTCACAGTTCATCACCCACCCCCGATAAAAAACTTGCCGTTAATGTCCGAGATAAATTGGTTCACAAATTTTTCAGACACGTCGCGGATGGCCACCAACCCCGCCTTCAACCCGGACGCAAGGCAAGTGCTACTGATCTCTTGGGGTTGTTGTCGGGGGTCACATCTGCTGGCTCCTGCAGCCGACGGTTAGCACTGCGGCAGTTCTCGGCAGCGGATTCAATACGAGGCCGACGGGGGTGTGCACGGCGAGAGAGTCTCCGTGATCACGACCGACGGTGCCCAAGCTGTCCGATGACCAGTTCGCCGAGCCGTCGAGGACATTGCCATGCTCACCGTCGACCACCCGCGCGTTACCGCCGCAATGGTCTGAGTCTCGCCGCCACACCGGGTCCGTAGGACGCCCCACTCTCCCGCCGGGAGTGCGACGAGGGTTCGTGATCACAGGCAGCATGATCAGGCCAGAGGACAGGAAGCCCGCTGATACGCGGGCCTACAACACGTACAGGGCCCCCAACGGCTTCCCCAGGAGCACAGCGCGCGCCGATGGCTCAGCGAGGTGTCGCGACCGCACTCCGCAAGCAGTCATACCGGTGTCGGCGGCGGCTGAATCCTTCAGGCACCGCCGAGAACCAGGCGGGCGGGTAGGACGAGGTGGTGTTGGATCCAGGCGGTGCTGCGGCCCTGGGGGCATCACCGCCGTCGTTCCAGGGTGTCCGGCACTCCGTTCGCAGCGCCGACGCCCGGGCGCCGTCAGCAGCGCATCAGCACTCGGCCGGTTCGTGTCAAGCATGCGTCAGCGGGCGGGGCGCTCCCCCGGTCTACGGGCATAGCTTCACCGGAGCGCCCCGCGGCCGTCTCCGAGGGGCACCGAACCGCACGTAGCGCACCTGGAGGAACGCCATGTCTCCGACCATCCCCGACGAAGACCCCGAGCCTTGTGAACGCTTCCCGGCCGGACCTCTCTTCGTCCCCGTCCGGCCGGGACCCGAAGGCTGCTCGGCCCGCTTCTTCCGCACCCCTCCAGGTGTCCGCACAGCAGTCGGCTTCACCTCCGAGGAGCGGCTGACCGCCGCCCTGGGCAGCGACCAAAGCTGGATCCGGCTCTCCGAACACGCGCTGCGCGCCCTCGCCGAGCCGCTGGGCATCCACAGCCTCACCGTCGATCCGCAGTTCTCCGCCCCCTCCACATCCGCTGTGTCCGCTGCCCCCAGTGTTCCCGTCAAGCCTGTCCCCGCCTGGCGCGACTGGGATCCGCAGCACATCGGCATGCTGCGGGTGACCGGGGCCACCGCGGTCGTTTCCGCCTTGAACCTCCTGATCGGCTGAGGGGTACTCATGTCCGTCACTTCCCCGTCCCCCACCCGCGTACCGGACGCGGTGGAAGGGCTGACCGTCTGGCCCGGCTCCGCCCGCCCAGCCGCCGAAGGCGACGTCACCGTCGCCGGGGTCTCCCTGTCCGAGGCCGCCGACCGGTTCGGCACACCGCTGTACGTACTGGACGAGGGCGAGGTCAGGAACCGCGCCCGCGCCTACCGCACGGCCTTCCCCGACGCCGACGTCATCTACGCGACCAAGGCGTTCCTGTGCCGGGCCGTCATCCGCTGGATCGAGAAGGAGGGCCTGGGGGCTGGACGTCTGTTCCGCAGGAGAGCTGGGGCTCGCCATCACCACGGGTTTCCCGGCCGAGCGGATCGTGATGCACGGCAACGCCAAGAGCCCCGAGGACCTGGAGACCGCCGGCCGGCTCGGCGTCGGACGGATCGTCATCGACAGCCTCCCGGAGATCGATCACCTGACCGGCATCGTGCCGCGCCGCGCCCCCCAGCAAGTCATGGTGCGGGTCGTGCCCGGCATCGCGGCGGGCGGCCACACCAAGATCCAGACCGGCACCGACGACCAGAAGTTCGGCCTGTCCCTCGCGGACGGCTCGGCCCGGCGCGCGATGGACGCCATACTCCGCCGGCCCCAACTCAGCCTGGCCGGGCTGCACTGCCACCTCGGCTCCCAGATCACCTCCGTGGAGCCGTACGTCACCGCGGTGCAACGGATGGTCGGGCTGATGGCACAGGTGCGTGACCAACACGGCCTGGAACTGCCCCAGTTGAACATCGGCGGCGGCCACGGCATTGCCTACCGGCCGGGCGAGCAGAGCCTCGACATCGGCATCCTGGCCGGCCGGGTCCGGGCCGCCCTGGAGGACGGTTGCGCCGAGACGAACCTGCTTGTACCGCGCCTCACCCTCGAACCGGGACGCGCGCTCCTCGGGCCCGCCGGGGTGGCCGTGTACCGGGTGCTCTCGGTCAAGCAGACCTCGGGCCGCACCGCGTTCTACCCAGGCCCCGTAAAACTGGAGCACCTTCCGATGTCCGCCGACGAACGTCCTGAGCCCCGGTACGGACCGGACCGCGGAATGCGATCCGTACCAGGCAAGAAACGGCAGCCCCAAACGAGATGAACTCCAATACGGAATTCCTCCCCCTGCCCGCGTATGAGTCGCTGGGATGATTGCTAGGATCAACTCATGCATGATCAAGGGGCAGTTGTCTCGGTCAATGTCACACCGTCGCTCATCGCCGCGTGGTTCCACCGGCTGTTCACCCATCCCGTGATCGAGATCGACGGGCAGGAACAGGTCGGGCGATGGGGCACCACGGAAATATCGGTTGCGCCGGGCGAGCACCACATGAGCGTGTTCTTCCGATATCGCAGGCAGCATCACACGCGTCTCGCCGAGACCACCCGGGAATTCTCCACGGAGACGGGCGTACGGCGCGTGGACATCACCGCGAGGCTCGGCCCGCGCAATGGAAGCAAGTTCCGCATAGGCCCACCTTCGGTGCACCGGTAAAGACGAAAAGGTGAAAACGCCCGTCCCAACCGACGGGCGTTTTCACGTACTTACACCGCCGTCACGGGACGGCGGCGACCGTGGGCAGAGCACCGCATTCCGCGCAGTGCCGCACCTTCGGCTCGGCCGGTGGCACGTCCGGCACCCGCACGCGCTCCGGCCGAACCCGTTCCGGCGTCGCGCAGACGATCGCGGAGCCGATCATCACCACCGCGAAGCTCCACAAGCCCATCGTGAGGATGATCGAACCGTGCAGGACGATGTCCATCACCATGCCGGCCTTGCGCCGGCGGTCGGATGAGAGCACACACACGCCGATGGCGATCTCGATGAGCAGCGCACCCCAGGTCAGGGCGGTGACGACCGGGGCGCTCCTGGACATCCACAGAAACAGCGAGTCCCACGGCTGTCCCACGCCGAACATGTTGTCGCGCAGGAAGTAGTACTCGGCGGTGCCGTTGGCCCAGTCGGCCACGCCGAACTTGCTGACGGCGCTGTCGAGGTACAGGTAGGCGATCTGCACCCGTATGGCCAGGAAGGCGACGAAGGACACCGTCCGCCATGAAGGTGTCTGCTCCCGGACCGGCCGCTGCCAGTGCCACGTACGGCCGTCGGCCAGAGCGATGGGAATCATCAGCAGGCTCATGATCATGCCTATCGACTCGCCGCCGTCGGGCACCGCGATGCTGACCGCGACCGAGTACGAGGCCCACGCATGGGGAATGGCCGTCCAGCGGGGGCGGTAGCCGCTGGCGACCGCCCCCAAGATGGCGATCAACAGCCACCGCCTCGGCTCCATGCCCAGCGCGTCACCGCCGAGGCACAGTGCCGACGCACCGCGGACGGAATCGCAGCGCGGGTACTCCCCCATGGCGACGACCGGCACGAGCAATGCCTTGACCGGCGTCAGCAACAGCACGCTCAACTGGGCCAGCGCGATGACGGTGCGCCCGACACCGAACCACCGGGACCGCAGATCGTGCCGCGCGGTGCGCTTGGCCAACCGGTCGGCCATTTCCTGTACGGAATTCCTTACGGCGGGCATCACTTGCATCGGACGTCCAGGTGCACGATCCGCAGCACGCGTTTTTCGTAGGAAACCTGGTTGCGGAAACTCCACGGCACCGTCTTTTCCTGGGTGAGGTACGAGTCACCGCACACGGTCGGCACCGGACTGGTGTTGTCCACCTTCACCGCCGGTTTCCTGGACGCCTCCTTCATGCAGTCGTCCAGATATCCCCCGCAGTCGGACCAGTGCCCGGTCGCCGCCGCGTTGAAGAAACCCAGCTCGGGCCCTTGTGCGCGCTGCGTACGCGACAGTCCGAACATGTTCGAGGGATTGCCCTGCGGTGTGTGCAACAGGTTCCGGGGAGAGCCGTCGGCGGCCAGCGCGTAGGCGCCGGTCTGCTCGGACTGGGGATTCCGGGTGAAGAACGCCCAGTTCTCCGGAGTCAGAATGTTCAGGGCCGACCGGGCGCCCTTGGAGTGCCGACTGCTCAGCGCATTGCTCGGCAGCGTGTAGAAGAGCGCGGCGGCCAGGTAGCCGAAGACCACCAGGCAGGCGAGGGAGAACAGGGCGAGTTGGCGTATCGATCCGGTCCGGGGCTCCGGGGGCTCCCCCGGTTTCGAATGCGTGTCGGTGGACGTGCTGGCCATATGGGCGCGATCCCTATGCGGTGCGGAAAGCGGAAGAGTGTCGGGTGCGTCACCGGAGGCTCTGCCGCGCCGCGTTCGTGGGCAATACGGTGCGGCAGAGCCGTCGTTGTTACAGGGCCGCCGCCACGGCGGAGACCATGTTGTCGGCGTCCAGGCTATTGGGCTGGCTCATGTCGAAGCCGTAGCTCACGGCGGCCGGGACCACCACGAGCGTGACGACGGCCTCGGTTGCCCCGGCCACGTTCGCGTAACCGATGGCGTTGATGGCACCCACGGCGTTGATCTCGATCGCGATGTAGGCGTCGTGCCAGAACCAGCCGTTGGCGCGGTTCGGGCTCTTCATGGCCGGCGACTTGTGCTGGGTCATGAAGGTCTTGAGGTCATCGTTGAGCCGCTGCATGCCGGCCTTGGCCTGGAACGGGTCGTTGATCTGGACCGCGACCGTCACCTTCTCGTGGAAGTCCTTGTCGACCGCCGTGAGGTCCTTGGTGAACACCGCGATCTGCTCAAGCGTCACCTGGCTGGTCTGAGGGGAGCGGCGCGACCGGATCTGCTTGGCCAGGTCCGGGTGCTCGTCCGCCGCCTTGCCCTTGGCGAAGACGAGGAGACCGACGATGTCCTCGTCGGAGTACTTGACGTGGTGCTCGGCCGGCTTGACCGCGGTGCGGACGGCCACCGGGGCGGCGGAGGCGGACGCGGAACCGTAGGCGACGCCGACGGTCAGCACCGCTGCCGCGCAGGCGAGCGCACCGGTCTTCTTCAGATTCATGTGGGGTACCTTCGAATAGTCGTTGTGTGCGTGCTCTGCCGTTTCCGGGCAGGCGACATCCACGCTCCGGTCACGGGCAAGCGAGACGGAGCGACGGTCGGCTTCGGTGATGGCGGCGGAGCCGCGGGGGCCGAACGGGCCACCCGGTCAACGGTGTTGGAGACCGGTGGCGGAGATCCTCTCCGTCACCGGGGCAGGTGGGGTGGGCTCAGACCGGCCGGTGACGCTCGCGGCGGGCCGCGGAATTGGCTGCGGCGGCGGACGAGGTGGCGATCGCCAGGTCAAGGGCGCCACTCATCGCCACAATCACCGCGAAGCCCCAGAACGGCCCTTCGGCGAGGGCATTGATCAGCGAAGCGATCGCGGCTCCGGCCAGCACCGGTACGAGGCGCACATAGCGCCGTCGGGCCTCGCGCTGGCCGGCTTTCCAGGCGGCGTCGTCGCCGAGCGTTTCCCTCGTCCGTACACCCACGAGCGGATTCCTGGGGAGCGTGCCGTTGCGGCTCTTGCGGGCGATGGTCAATACGCCCACGGATACCGCCACATAGATGACGGCGAGAACGGTCCCCACCACGAGATGGGTATTCATAGCGTCGAACTCATTTCCCCCGGCTGAGCCCACTGATGCTGTTACTTGAGCATCTTTGCACCCCAGTTCGAGGCGGACAACGCCGAGTTGATCGATTTAACGGCTCCCTAACCGCACCCCTCTCCGCCCTGAACGGCGCGGCCAGCAATCGCCGACAAGGTTGTCGGCGAGCTGGTTCCCCTTGGTCGCGCCGACAACCAGGACGATTTCGCTGACCCGGTGCAGGCAGCCGGTTCTCGTGAAACAAAGCCACCCCCTGGACAAGCTCATCGCGGTCACCGGCCCCATGGTTGAGCGGCCGCGCCGGCTCTGGGATACGCAGTTACGAGGTCGCCGTCTCCGACAGGTCGGCCGGCACCGGCGGGCGGTCGTTCGCCTTCTGGAGGGTGAGGACCATCGTCATGCCGCCGCCGGGGGTGTCCTCGGCTGCCAGCGTGCCGCCCATCGCTTCGGCGAAGCCGCGGGCGACGGCGAGGCCGAGGCCGACTCCGGCGCCGCGCGGGGCGTCTCCGTAGCGCTGGAACGGGGCGAAGATGCGGGTCTTGGCCTCGTCGGGGACGCCGGGGCCCTGGTCGGCGACCCGTACTTCCACCCGGTCGGCGATCGCGCTGGCCGCCACCAGGACCCGTTCGCCCTCGGGGCTGTACTTCACCGCGTTCTCGACGACGTTGGCCACGGCCCGCTCCAGCAGGCCCGGGTCCACCGCGACCATCGGAAGGTCTTCGGGGATGTCGAGTACGACGCTGTCCTCGGGGACGCCGCCCAGTGCCATGGGAATGACCTCGTCGAGGTCTATCTCCCTGATGATCGGGGTGACTGTGCCGGTCTGGAGGCGGGACATGTCCAGGAGGTTGCCGACCAGGTGGTCGAGGCGGTCCGCCCCGAGCTCGATGCCCTCCAGGAGCTCCGCCTCGTCCGCCTCGGACCACTCCACGTCGTCCGAGCGCAGCGACGTGACCGATGCCTTGATGGAGGCCAGCGGGGTGCGCAGGTCGTGGCTCACCGCGGCGAGCAACGCTGTGCGGATGCGGTCGCCCTCTGCGTACAGCCTCGCCTGGTCAGCCTCTTCCTGGAGCCGTCGGCGGTCGAGGACGACGGCGGCCTGGGCGGCGAAGGCGCCGAGTACGCGTCGGTCCTCGGCGGGCAGCACCCGGCCGGTGAGGGCGAGGGCCATGTGGTCGCCGACCGGCATGTCCACATCGGCGTCCTCGGGGCGGGGCACGGGTGAGGGGCCGACGCTGCCCGCGCAGCTCCACGGTTCGGTGTCGACCGCTCGCTCCAGGAGGGCGACGGACTCCATGGCGAAGGTCTCGCGGACGCGTTCCAGGAGGGCGTCGAGACTGGTTTCGCCGCGCAGCACGCTGCCCGCAAGGAAGGAGAGGATCTCCGATTCGGCGCGCAGCCGGGCGGCCTGCTGGGTGCGGCGGGCGGCGACGTCGACCACCGAGGCCACCGATACCGCCACCAGCACGAAGATGACGATGGCGACGATGTTCACGGGGTCGTAGATCGTCAACTCGTGGACGGGCGGGGTGAAGTACCAGTTGATGAGCAGCGACCCGACCAGGGCCGAGGCCACGGCGGGCAGGAATCCGCCGAGCAGCGCGGCCGCCACGGTCAACGACAGGTACAGCAGCATCTCGTTGGCGATGCCGAGATCACTGTTGAGGTGGGTCAGCAGCAGGGTCAGCAGGACCGGACCCACGACACCCGCCAGCCAGCCCCACACGGTTCTGGTGCGGCCCAGCCGGGCGCCGCGCCCCGTCGGGAGGCCCCGGCCCTTGGCTGCCTCTTCGTGGGTGACGATGTGGACGTCGAGGTCGGGCCCGGAGTCGCGGGCCACGGTGGCTCCGACGCCGGGGCCGAACATGTACTGCCATGTCTTGCGGCGGCTGGTGCCCAGGACGATCTGGGTGGCGTTGACGCCGCGCGAGAAGTCGAGCAGGGACTGCGGTACGTCGTCGCCCACGACGTGGTGGAAGCTGCCGCCGACGTCCTCGACCAGGGTGCGCTGGACGGCCAGTTCCTTCGGAGAGGCGGACGTCAGACCGTCGCTCCGCGACACGTACACGGCGAGGACCTCGCCGCCCGCGCCCTTCTCGGCGAGCCGGGCCGCGCGGCGGATGAGCGTACGTCCTTCGCGGCCCCCGGTGAGGCCGACGACGATGCGCTCGCGCGAGCCCCAGATCGTCGAGACGCTGTGCTCGCTGCGGTACTCCTGGAGGTATTCGTCGACCCGGTCGGCCACCCACAGCAGCGCCAACTCCCGCAGCGCGGTGAGGTTTCCGGGCCGGAAGTAGTTCGCGAGGGCCGCGTCCAGCTTGTCGGGCTTGTAGATGTTGCCGTGCGCCATGCGGCGGCGCAGCGCCTGGGGCGACATGTCGACGAGCTCGACCTGGTCGGCCCGGCGCACCACCTCGTCCGGCACCGTTTCCTGCTGACGGATCCCGGTTATCGACTCGACGACATCGCCCAGCGACTCCAGGTGCTGGATGTTCACGGCGGAGACGACGTTTATACCGGCGGCGAGGAGTTCCTCGACGTCCTGCCAGCGTTTGGGGTTACGCGAGCCCGGGATGTTCGTGTGGGCCAGCTCGTCCACCAGGACCACCGATGGCCGACGCTCCAGGATGGCGTCGACGTCCATCTCCTGGAACACCGAGCCGCGGTATTCGATGTCACGCCGCTCGACCTGTTCCAGGCCGTGCAGCATCACTTCCGTGCGCGGTCTGCTGTGGTGTTCGACGAAGCCGATTACACAGTCGGTGCCGCGTTCGACGCGCCGGTGTGCCTCGGAGAGCATGGAATAGGTCTTGCCGACGCCGGGCGCCGCGCCGAGATAGATGCGGAGCTTGCCGCGTGCCATGGCCACGATTCTCTGTGTCGGGGAAGGGGAGGTCGAGGGGCTTCCTGATGGGGATACCGCGGCTCAGGTCTCGAACCGGTATCCCATGCCGGGAGCGGTGATCAGATGCTTGGGGTGGGACGGGTCCGCTTCGAGTTTGCGCCTCAACTGGGCCATGTATACGCGGAGATAGTTGCTCTGCGTACGGTAGCCGGGCCCCCAGACCTCCTCAAGGAGCTGGCGCTGGGTGACGAGACGGCCCCGGTTACGGATCAGGACTTCGACCAGGTGCCATTCGGTCGGAGTGAGCCGGATGTCCTTTCCCGCCCGCTTCGCCTTTTTCGCAGACAGGTCGATCGTGAAGCCCTTGGTCGTGACGATGCCAGCATCCCCGGACTCCGCCACGGGTTCGACCCTGCGGGTCGCGACCCGCAGCCGGGCCAGGAGTTCGTCCATGCTGAACGGCTTGGTGATGTAGTCGTCCGCCCCCGAGTCGAGGGCCTCGACCTTCTCGTCGGAGGTGTTGCGCGCGGAGACCACCAGGATCGGCGCCCGGCACCAGCTCCGCAGCCGGCGCATCACCTCGATGCCGTCCATGTCGGGCAGCCCGAGATCGAGCAGGACCGCGTCCGGCGGGTTCGCGGAGGCGAGCTTCAGGGCGGTCTCCCCGTCGGGCGCGGAGTCCACCTCGTATTTCCGCGCCCTGAGGTTGATCTCTAGCGCCCGTACGAGCTGTGGTTCATCCTCGACCACCAGCACCCGGGTCATCGGCGTGCCGCCTTTCTTTCATGCTGTGCGTTGTGCCGGAGCCGGCAAGGGAGTGCGGTCACACAAGGGGGCGGGAGCCGGTGGCGGGAAGAACCCCGTCCACTGGCTCCCGCCCGCCGTCGTAAGTGGCTCACTTCGAAGTGAGTTCCTTGAGTGCGATGTTCAGCTTGAGGACGTTGACGCCGGGCTCACCCATGAAGCCGAGGATCCGGCCGTCGGTGTTGTCGGTGACGAGCTTCTCGACCTGCTTCACGTCGAGGTGGTTCCGCTCGGCCACCCGGTGGACCTGGATCTTCGCGTACTCGGGGGAGATCTGCGGGTCGAGACCGGAGCCGGAGGAGGTGACCGCGTCGGCGGGCACGTCGGCCGGGTTCACCTGGTAGCCGGCGGTCGAGTTGTCCTTGACGACCGCGTCCTTGGCGTCCTTGACCTGCTGGATCAGCTTCTCGTTGTCGCCGGAGAGGTTGGTCGCGCCCGACACCAGCAGGTTGTACTGCGTGTTGATGCCGTTGGTGACGTTGGAGCCGAGCCCGTTGGAGGGGCGGGGCTGGAACCACTTCAGGTCCGGCTGGGCTGCCTCGTCGGCGTTGTTCGGGTCCTTCTTCGGGAGGTTGTACGTCTGCCCGATGAGCTCGGAACCGGCCACCTTCCCACCGGACTTGATCGCGGACCCGTTGGCCTTGTCGCTGAAGGCCACCTGCGCGATGCCGGTCACCACCAGCGGGTAGATCACGCCGCACACGAGGGTCAGGACCAGCAGGGCGCGCAGGCCCGCACCGAGCAACCGGGCTGTGTTTCCAACAGAGTTGTTCATTGCCGATCAGCACGCTTTCGAAAAGT
>NZ_JBSFIE010000020.1:0-139738 GCF_053597395.1 Streptomyces sp. NPDC001415 | reverse complement strand
CAGGGGGTACCCCCATCGAGGACCTTCCGGCGCCTTGCGATCGCACGCACCAGACGCCCCGGCCTGATCCGGACGGGGTTCAGACACAGGCTCTCGGCTCTCAGCTTGTGAAACGCCCTAGAACCCCCGGGTCCGCTTCGCCGCCGCGCGGCCCGCTCCCGGGGCCCGCAGGAACAGGCGGGCGACCTCGTTGCCGAGGTTCACGCCGATCGCGATCGCCAGGGCAAGGGCCGCCGCCTTGGCGAGCGAGGCGAAGCCCCGGTCCAAGTGGCCCTTGGCGATCAGGAGGACGCCGAAGTACGTGGCGCTACCGGGCAGCAACGGGCCGATCGCGGCGGTGACGTACAGCAGCGCCGAGGTGTTCCAGTACCGCGAGAGCAGCTGGCCGAAGAGGCCGACCAGGCCGGCCGCGACCGCCGTCGCCATGATCGGCGAGCCCTTCGCGGTGACCGCGATCGCGGCATAGACCACCCAGGCGACCGCGCCGTTCGCGGCCACGATCAACACGGTGGAACGATCCTGCTGGAGCAGGACCGCGAAGGTCAGACAGAGCACGAACGACGCCAGGATCTGGATCACCGGGCGGTCGATGGGTGCGAACGTGCCCTCCGGGTTGAGCTCGGCGTGGATCTGGAGCCCGCCGTACAGGACGGTCAGGACACCGACGACGATCGCGACGAAGAAGTACCCGACTTCGAGCAGCCGCGCCGAGGCGGTGACGTAGAAGCCGGTCAGGCCGTCCTGCACGGCCGCCACCAGGGCCCGCCCGGGGATCAGCGCGAACAGGCCACCGGTGATCACGGCGGACGGACTGAGGTCCCAGGAGAGCAGGCTGAGCGCGACGCCCATCGCGGCGGGCGGCATCGCGGCCACCACGAACTGGTAGAACTCCGGCAGTCCGCGTGCCGCGCACAGCCAGGCGAGCCGGTCGCCCAGGACCGCGCCGACCGCCGCCACCAGGAACACCGCGACGCCGCCGCCGATCAGTACGGAAGCGGCTCCGGCGAGCAGTCCGCAGGCGGTGGTCAGGACCCAGCCGGGGTAGGGGTGGCGGTTTCGCCGTATCTCCGCGAGGCGCCGGTAGGCCTCCTCCAGGGAGACCTCGTGCTCCTCGGTGGTCATGTCCGTGACGAGCCGGTGCACGGCCGCCAGGCGCGTGTAGTCGGTGCCGCGGCGGCGCACCGTGCGGTTGGCGGTCACCGGATCGTCCACCAGGGACGGCTGGTGCGTGATCGCCAGCATGGTGAAGGTGACCGTCGGCTCGCAGCGGTCCAGGCCGTAGCTGCGGCAGATCGCGAACATCGCGGCCTCGACGTCCTCGGCACCCTCGCCGCCCGAGAGCAGCAGCTCGCCGATACGCAGCGTCAGGTCGAGCACGCGGGGCACGGCGGGGCCGGTGTCGTCGTGCTTCTGGATCGGCTCGGCCACCGGCCGGTCGCCCACCGGCATCCGCAGCATGGTGCGCATCCGGTCCTGCCAGGGCGCGTCCTTGGACAGCCGCACCAGCGGCAGGCCCGCGGTGGTGATCAGGGCGCTCGGGGTGTCCCGGGCGCTGTAGCCGCTCGGCGTCGCGAACGCGGAGGCCGGCTGGTCGGCGGGCGTCTCCACGACCGGGGCGGCCAGGCCCGCGGGCAGCGCGAACTCGGAGGTGGGCGATTCCTCCTCGGGCACCTGTGGCTGCTCCACGCCCTCGGGGGGTGCGAAGGCGCTGCGTGCCTCGTCGGACTGCGGCTTGCGGTCCTCGACCGCGTCGTGCTGCTCGGCCACCACTGGTCCCGTGCCTCCCTTCGGCCGCTTGGGTGCGTGTGCCCAGTATGTGGTCGGTCATGAGCGGATACGACAGCGGGCGGCGCACCGTGAAGGTGCACCGCCCGCTGTTCGCGATCGAGCGCGCGTCAGTGCGCGCCGCCCTGCGCCTCAAGACGCTTGTAGGAGGCCTCGACCTCGGCCTCGGCCTCGACGCGGCCGACCCAGTTGGCGCCCTCGACGGACTTGCCGGGCTCCAGGTCCTTGTAGACCTCGAAGAAGTGCTGGATCTCCAGGCGGTCGAACTCGGAGACGTGGTGGATGTCGCGCAGGTGCTCCACGCGCGGGTCGGACGCCGGGACGCACAGCAGCTTGTCGTCGCCGCCGGCCTCGTCGGTCATGCGGAACATGCCGATCGCGCGGCACTTGATGACGCAGCCGGGGAACGTCGGCTCGTCCAGCAGGACCAGGGCGTCCAGCGGGTCGCCGTCCTCGCCGAGGGTGTCCTCGACGAAGCCGTAGTCGGCCGGGTAGCTGGTCGAGGTGAAGAGTCGACGGTCCAGGCGGATCCGGCCGGTCTCGTGGTCGACCTCGTACTTGTTCCGCGACCCCTTCGGGATCTCGATGGTGACGTCGAACTCCACGGGTGGCTCTCCTCCATGATCAGCACATGCATCGGACGGGTGCTGCGCCGATGCCGTGTTCGCGGCAGGACGCAGTTCTGGTGATTAAGTGTCCCTCACGCAGGTGTGTGATCGCGAAAGGGGCTGGTTCTCGGTGCCGGGACCCAAGACATGGCAGCTCACAGCGGGTGCGGCGGCGGTCGGCCTGGCACTTGCGGCCGGAGCGGTGGCCATGGCCGGACCGTGGGACTCAGGCCAGCGTACGGCCGAGCGTGACCGGGCCGCATCGCGGGAAGCCAGGGGTGGCGCACATCACCAGCACCCCGCGGCTCCGGGCGCTCCGGCTCCGGCCCCGAGCGCGCCCAGCGTGCTCGCGGCCCTCGGCGCCGCGGCCGCGGCCCCCGTCCCGGCGGCCCTTCCCCCGGCCCTGGACCAGTTGCTCGGCGACCCGGTGCTCGGCCCGCTCCCGGCGGCCTCGGTCCTGGACACCGGCACTGGCCGGGAGCTGTACGCCGTCCGCGCGGACGCGGCCATGACGCCGGCCTCCACCGTCAAGATCGCCACCGCGACCGCCGTCCTCACCGCGCTCCCGCCCGACCACCGCTTCGCGACCACCGTGGTGGCAGCCCCGGCCGACGGCACCGCGCTCACCCTCGTCGGCGGCGGCGACCCCACCCTGGACAAGGCGCGCCTGGCCGCCCTCGCCGACGACACGGCCCGCGCGCTGCGGGCCCGCTCGCTCGGCCACGTACAACTGGCGTACGACATCTCGCTGTTCAGCGGCCCTACGGTGCATCCGATCGGGGCGAACGAGAACCTCGCGCCGGTCGTCGCGCTGATGACCGACGAGGGGCGTACGGACGGCTCGGACAGCGGGCCCGCGGCGCGCACCTCCGATCCGGCGGGCGACACCGCGCGGGCCTTCGCCGAGTTGCTGCGCGCCCGCGGGGTGCAGGCGGACGCGCCGGTGCAGGGCGCAGCCCCCGCCGGTGCCGAGCGGGTGGCGAGCACGCTGTCCGCGCCGCTGCCCGAGATCGTCGAGCGGATGCTGACCAACAGCGACAACGACATCGCGGAGGCCCTGAACCGCGCGACCGCGATCGCGACCGGCAGGCCGGCGAGCTTCGACGGGGGCGCCCAGGCGCTGCCCGCGCAGCTCGCCAAGCTCCAACTCCCCTTGAACGGGGCCGTGTTCGCGGACGGTAGTGGTCTCAACCGCGTCGACAAGGTCACCGCGGGCCTGCTCACCCGGCTGCTCGCCAAGGCCGCCGACCCGGCCCGGCCCGAGCTGCGCCCGATCCTCACCGGCCTGCCCGTCGCCGGGTTCACCGGCACCCTCAGCGGGCGCTACGGCACCGCCTCCGCGGCGACCGGCCTGGTCCGCGCGAAGACCGGCACGCTGAGCGGCGCGGGGGTCAACACCCTGGCCGGGACGGTCGTGGACGCGGGCGGCCACCTCCTCGCGTTCGCGTTCCTTTCGACGGGCACGCCGGGCGCCGACCCGGCCCCCGTGCAGAAGGCCCTCGACCGTCTCGCCACCCGCCTCACGGAGCACTGAGCGGCGCCGACCGGGTTCCCTCGCGGGGCCGACCACGTACGGTTGACGCATGACTGGCATCGGCGGTGCAGGTACCTCTGGGATGGTCGACTGGAACCTCGCGGTCGCGACCGCGACCCGACTGGCGCGGCCGGGCCCCGACGTGAGCCGTGACGAGGCGCGTGAGATCGTCGCCGAGCTCCGTCGGCACGCCAAGGCCGCCGAAGAGCACGTGCGGGCGTTCACCCGGATGATCCCGGAGGGCGCCGAACCCGAGGACACCCCCGTCCTGGTCGTCGACCGGGCGGGCTGGGTGCGGGCGAACGTCGCGGGCTTCCGCGAGGTGCTGAGGCCCCTCCTCGACAAGATGCAGGAACGTCGCGGGAACATGCCGGGCGGGGCCGTGCTCGGCGCGGTCGGCGGCAAGGTCACCGGCGTCGAGCTGGGCATGCTGCTGAGCTTCCTGTCCTCGCGGGTCCTCGGCCAGTACGAGACCTTCGCGCCCGCCACCAGGGAGTTCCCGGCGGCGCCCGGCGGCGGGGGCCGGCTGCTGCTCGTGGCGCCCAACATCGTGCACGTCGAGCGCGAACTCGACGTCGCCCCGCACGACTTCAGGCTCTGGGTGTGCCTCCACGAGGAGACCCACCGCACCCAGTTCACGGCCGTGCCCTGGCTGCGCGACCACCTGGAGGGCGAGATCCAGTCATTCCTCGCCGAGACCGAGGTCGACCCGATGACCGTCCTGGAGCGGCTGCGCGAAGCCGCCCAGTCGCTGGCCGGGGGCCGTCCCGAGGGCGAGGAGGGCGAGGGCGGGCGCTCGCTCGTCGAGCTCGTGCAGACTCCGGCGCAGCGGGAGATCCTCGGCAGGCTCACCGCCGTCATGTCCCTGCTGGAGGGCCACGCGGACTACGTGATGGACGGGGTCGGGCCGCAGGTCGTGCCCTCGGTGGCGGAGATCCGCGAGAAGTTCAAGGAGCGCAGGGCCAAGGGGGCCTCCCGGCTCGACATGGCGCTGCGCAAGCTGCTCGGCCTCGACGCCAAGCTGCGCCAGTACCGCGACGGCGAGCGCTTTGTGCGGGCCGTGGTGGACGAGGTCGGCATGGACGGCTTCAACCGGGTGTGGACGTCGCCGAACACGCTGCCCACCAAGGCCGAGATCGCCAAGCCGGCGGACTGGGTCGCGCGCGTGCACCGCAAGGCGGAGTCCTGAGCGAAAAGCCGCCGGTAGGCGGGTGTCAACGCGGGAATCACCCATCCGAGGGACCGTGAGGCATGGGTAGGCGTGCAATGCTCGGGTAACGGCTCTGTTCTGTCACCATCTACGCACTCTGTGTGACTGAACGTCCCTCCTGCTCCCTCTGTTCCCCCCGCTTCCTCTCCGCGCCAGAGGCACCCCCAACTTCACCGAAGGGCACCGGACATGGGTCCCCATCCTGCGGTCGCAGCGATACGCCTGGCGGTTCGCCGCGTACTCCACGACGTACTGAACGAACACTCCCGCGACCATGAGAGCGCCGCTGCCGCCGTGACCGCGGGAGCCCCCGCCGGTCGCGCTGCCGGCCCGCGCACCGCGCCGCCCGAGCCCCTGGTGCTCGTGGCCTGCTCCGGCGGCGCCGACTCCATGGCGCTCGCCTCCGCCCTCGCCTTCGAATCCCGCAAGCTCTCGCTGCGCGCCGGCGGCATCACCGTCGACCACGGCCTCCAGCACGGCTCCGACCTGCGGGCCGCCGAGGTCGTCTCGCGCATGACGGGCCTCGGCCTGGAGCCCGCCGAGGCCATCGCCGTCCACGTGGGCCGCGAGGGAGGGCCCGAGGCCGCCGCCCGGGATGCCCGCTACGCCGCCCTCGACGCCGCCGCCGAGCGGCACGGCGCCGCCGCGATCCTGCTCGGCCACACCCGCGACGACCAGGCCGAGACCGTGCTGCTCGGCCTCGCCCGGGGCTCCGGCACCCGCTCCCTGTCCGGCATGGCCGCCGTCTCGGGGGCGGCGGGCCGCTACCGGCGCCCCTTCCTGGAGATCGACCGCCAGACCGCTCGCAAGGCCTGCATGGTCCAGGCGCTGCCCGTCTGGGACGACCCGCACAACGCCGACCCCGCCTACACCCGCTCCCGGCTGCGCCAGGAGGGCCTGCCCGCCCTGGAGAAGGCGCTCGGCAAGGGCGTCGTCGAGGCGCTGGCCCGCACCGCCCAGCTCTCCCGCGACGACGCCGACGCCCTGGACGCCTGGGCCCTCCAGGCGGACGCGACCGTACGGGACGACGCCGGGCTCCTGGAGTGCGCGAAGCTGTTCGCGCTGCCGCCCGCTGTGCGCCGCCGCATCGTGCGCCGTGAGGCCATCGGGGCGGGCGCGCCCGCCGGTTCGCTCTTCGCCCGGCACGTGGAGGAGGTCGACAAGCTGATCACCAGCTGGCGCGGCCAGCGCGCCATCAATCTCCCCGGCCGCGTCGTGGCCCGCCGCCAGGGTGGCAGACTGGTCATTCGGCAGGGCTGAGCTCACGCACGTAACTCGGCTCGCTTACGGACACACAGAACCCCCAAGAAAGCGGCCCGGGTGAACGAGAAGGACATGGGCACCGACCTCCAGTCGGTGCTCATCACCAAGGAAGAGATCGACGCGAAGCTGGCGGAGCTGGCCGGGAAGATCGACGCGGAGTACGCGGGCAAGGACCTGCTCCTCGTCGGTGTCCTCAAGGGCGCCGTCATGGTCATGGCGGATCTGGCCCGCGCGCTGTCCACCCCGGTCACCATGGACTGGATGGCCGTCTCCTCGTACGGTGCGGGCACCCAGTCCTCCGGCGTCGTGCGGATCCTCAAGGACCTCGACACCGACATCAAGGGCAAGCACGTCCTGATCGTCGAGGACATCATCGACTCGGGCCTGACCCTGTCGTGGCTTCTTTCCAACCTCGGATCGCGCGAGCCCGCCTCCCTTGAGGTGTGCACGCTGCTCCGTAAGCCGGATGCCGCAAAGGTCGCGATCGACGTGAAGTGGATCGGTTTCGACATTCCCAATGAATTCGTCGTGGGTTACGGCCTCGACTATGCCGAGAAGTACCGCAATCTCCCCTTTGTCGGGACGCTCGCGCCGCACGTGTACGGCGGCTGAGGCAACGCGGCCCGTTCGGGGAACCACAGCCCCCCTCCCGCCGTTGGAGCATGGGAAGGGCCCTTTGTCAGCCGTACCGTGCGACCACGGGTGACAATGCTGGGGTACCGTCCGAAGAACAGTCTTTACGCACAGTCTTAGTCACACTCACAGCAGCATTTACCTACGGGCAGGAGGGACGGGGCGTTCTCGCTCCGTATGGATGGACGTGAAGCGATACTTCCGTGGGCCGGTCATGTGGATCGTGCTGGCCGTCCTCGCCGTGGTCGTGTTGATGCAGGTCGTCGGCTCGTCGGGCGGCTACAAGACGGTCGACACATCCGATGTCGTTCAGGCGATCAACAACAAGCAGGTCGAACAGGCCAAGATCACCACTGGTGACAGTCAGGTCATCAAGATCGACCTGAAGGACGGCCAGAAGGTCAAGGGCAGCAGCAAGGTTCAGGCCAACTACATCGGTGACGCCCAGGCGACCGACATGGCCAGCCAGCTGCAGACCGGAGTGAAGGGCGGTGACATCCCGAAGGGGTACACCGTCTCGCCCGACAAGCAGAACCCGTTCCTCGGGATCCTGCTGTCCCTGCTCCCCTTCGTCCTCATCGTCGTGGTCTTCCTGTTCCTGATGAACCAGATGCAGGGCGGCGGCTCCCGAGTCATGAACTTCGGGAAGTCCAAGGCCAAGCTCATCACCAAGGACACCCCGAAGACGACCTTCTCCGACGTGGCGGGGGCCGACGAGGCCGTCGAGGAACTCCACGAGATCAAGGAGTTCCTCCAGGAGCCGGCGAAGTTCCAGGCCGTCGGCGCCAAGATCCCGAAGGGTGTGCTGCTGTACGGCCCGCCCGGTACGGGCAAGACGCTGCTCGCCCGTGCTGTCGCGGGTGAGGCCGGTGTCCCGTTCTACTCCATCTCCGGTTCCGACTTCGTCGAGATGTTCGTCGGCGTCGGCGCCTCGCGTGTCCGCGACCTCTTCGAGCAGGCCAAGGCGAACGCCCCGGCGATCGTCTTCGTCGACGAGATCGACGCCGTGGGCCGGCACCGTGGCGCAGGCCTCGGCGGCGGTCACGACGAGCGCGAGCAGACCCTCAACCAGCTGCTCGTCGAGATGGACGGCTTCGACGTGAAGGGCGGCGTCATCCTGATCGCCGCCACGAACCGGCCCGACATCCTCGACCCGGCGCTGCTGCGCCCCGGCCGTTTCGACCGCCAGATCGCGGTCGACCGCCCCGACATGCAGGGCCGTCTGGAGATCCTCAAGGTCCACCAGAAGGGCAAGCCGGTCGCCCCGGACGTCGACCTGGCGGCCGTCGCGCGGCGCACCCCGGGCTTCACCGGCGCGGACCTGGCGAACGTGCTGAACGAAGCGGCGCTCCTGACGGCGCGCAGCGACCGGAAGCTGGTCGACAACAACGCGCTGGACGAGGCGATCGACCGCGTCGTGGCGGGTCCGCAGAAGCGGACGCGGATCATGTCCGAGAAGGAAAAGAAGATCACCGCGTACCACGAGGGCGGTCACGCCCTGGTCGCCGCGGCTTCCCCCAACTCGGACCCGGTCCACAAGATCACGATCCTGTCGCGCGGCCGGGCCCTGGGCTACACCATGGTCCTGCCGGACGAGGACAAGTACTCGACCACGCGCAACGAAATGCTCGACCAGCTGGCGTACATGCTGGGCGGGCGCGCGGCCGAGGAGCTCGTCTTCCACGACCCGACGACGGGCGCGGCCAACGACATCGAGAAGGCCACGGCCACCGCCCGCGCGATGGTCACGCAGTACGGCATGACCGAGCGGCTCGGCGCGATCAAGTTCGGTGGCGACAACACCGAGCCGTTCCTCGGCCGTGAGATGGCGCACCAGCGCGACTACTCGGAAGAGGTCGCGGCGCTCGTCGACGAAGAGGTCAAGAAGCTCATCGAGACGGCGCACAACGAGGCCTGGGAGATCCTGGTCGAGAACCGCGACATCCTCGACAACCTGGTCCTGCAGCTCCTGGAGAAGGAGACGCTGGGCAAGGAGCAGATCGCCGAGGTCTTCTCGGGCATCGTCAAGCGCCCGGCCCGTCCGGCCTGGACCGGCTCCTCGCGGCGTACGCCGTCGACGAGGCCGCCGGTGCTCTCGCCCAAGGAGCTGGCGCTCACCAACGGTGCCGCCACCAACAACGGCTCCGTGCCGATGGACAAGCCCGCGGAGGCCGTCCCGGCCCCCGAGGACCGTCCCGAGAGCTGAGCCGAGGGCCGCACCGGCCCCGGAATGCATGCCGCGCCCCCCAGGTTTTAGCCTGTGGGGGCGCGGCTGTTTTCCGGCCACGCGCATGAACGACAGTCGAGGAACGAGGCACAGATGACCGACCCGGTGACGCTGTACGGCGAGGCGCAGATCGGCGAGTTCGACGAGAAGCGGGCCGAGAACGCCGTGCGCGAGCTCCTCATAGCGGTCGGTGAGAACCCGGACCGCGAGGGCCTCCAGGAGACGCCGGCGCGCGTGGCGCGGGCCTACAGGGAGATCCTGGCGGGCCTCAGGCAAGAGCCCGAGGACGTGCTGACCACGACGTTCGACCTGGGGCACGACGAGATGGTCCTGGTGAAGGACATCGAGATCGTTTCTCTCTGCGAGCACCACCTGCTGCCGTTCCACGGGGTGGCCCACGTCGGCTACATCCCGGCCGAGTCCGGCAAGATCACCGGCCTGTCGAAGCTGGCCCGCCTGGTGGACGTGTTCGCCCGCCGCCCCCAGGTCCAGGAGCGCCTCACCACCCAGGTCGCCGACTCCCTGATGCGCATCCTCGACGCGCGCGGGGCGATCGTGGTGATCGAGGCCGAGCACATGTGCATGTCGGTACGGGGCATCCGCAAGCCCGGCGCGAAGACGACGACGTCGGCGGTGCGCGGCCAGCTCCGCGACCCCGCGACGCGCGGCGAGGCGATGAGCCTGATCATGGCTCGCTGAGAGCCTGTGTCTGAACCCCGCCCGGATCAGGCCGGGGCGTCTGGTGCGTGCGATCGCAAGGCGCCGGAGCGTCCTCGATGGGGGTCCCCCCTGGTCTTCAAGACCTTGGGGGAGGAGCTACTAGGGCGTTTCGGCAACGCGGCATGGGGGTCCCCCCTGGCCCTTAAGGCCTTGGGGGAGTGCGTGCCAGACGTCACGGGCCCGGGCGGGGTTCAGACACAGGCTCTGACATCCGCTGACCGTCCGCCGGTCATCTGCCGACCCCGTAGGCCCAACTCCCGTACGGGGGACGCCTGTTGAGGGGTTATGCGAAACGGCCCCGGCCGCCTGCTCGGCAGGTGACCGGGGCCGTTCGGCGCAGCCGATGTGACGGAGGGTCAGGCGGCCGGGGCCTTGTTGTCGTCCTCGTCCTCGGGGAGCTTGCAGACGCGTTCCAGGAAGAGGGCGGCCGCCACGACGGCGATGCCCGCCAGGACCGAGAAACCGGCGTAGATCGCCTGGTCGCGGCGGGCCGGCACATCGAGATAGCTGAGCAGATAGACGCCGGTGCCGCCGTACATCCCGCACACCAGGGCCGCGACCAGCGCGCTGGACTGGCCGAAAACCACCGCGCGGGCGGCCATCAGGGGCTCGACGCCCTTGGCGCCCGGCCGGCGCTCGCGCTGGGCGCGCAGCCGGGCGCGGATGGACAGGGCGGTGGCGAGCAGGATGACCGCGATCACCCCGAGCACGATGGGCGCCGCGATCGGCACGCTCGGCAGCGTGGAGATCGAGTCCCACAGCCGGGCGCCCGCCCAGGAGAGCACTCCGGCGACGACGAACAGACCGGCCAGCACGCCCAGGCGCAGTTGCTTCACGGAGTAGTGCCCTTCGGGTCTCTGAGCGGTCGTGTCGAAGCCGGGTGCGCTGCAACGCCCCGAGGGGCGCGGGGAACCGCGCGACCGGCCACGGACGGCCCGCAGTCAATGCACTCCGCTTCCCGCGGAGCGCTTGGTGGTCGACCTCAGAAGCGTAACGACTACTCGGGCAGCCGGAGTTCCAGATCGGCGCGGGGCAGTACACCGGCGCGGCCCACGTCGCTCAGCAGGTCGGCGACGGAGCCGTGGCCGGGCAGCTGTGCCTCGGGCTCCACGTCGTGCCAGGGGGCGAGCACGAAGGCCCGCTGGTGGGCGCGCGGGTGGGGGAGGGTCAGGACCGGGTCGTCGGAGATCACGTCGGCGTAGGCAACGATGTCCACGTCGATGGTGCGCGGGCCCCAGCGCTCGTCGCGGACCCGGTCGAAGGCCTCCTCGATGGCGTGTCCGCGCTCCAGGAGGGAGGCCGGCGGCAGGGTGGTCTTCACGACGACGACCGCGTTGAAGTACGAGGGCTGGGAGCCCGCCTCGACGCCCCACGGCTCGGTTTCGTACACCGGCGATACGGCTTTGACGCGCAGGCCCGGGGTGTCCTCCAGGGCGTCGATGGCGCCCTGGAGCGTCTCCAGGCGGTTGCCCAGGTTCGAGCCGAGCGCGATGACGGCGCGGCGCGGGTTGGAGAGCGTCACGTCGGCCGCGTCCACCTGCTCGACCACGGAGGCGGGCACCGGCTGCACGGTCGGGTCGCTCTGAGCGGCCCCTTGCGAATACACGCTCATACTCGGCTCCGGGTGATCGTGATGGTCACGTCGTCGAACGGGACGGTGATCGGCGCGTCGGGCTTGTGGACGACCACCTCCACCTCCTGGACGCCTTCGTGCTTGAGGCACTGCTGGGCGATGCGCTCGGCGAGCGTCTCGATCAGGTCGACGGGCTCGCCCTGGACGACGTCCACGACTTCTTCCGCCACCACGCCGTAGTGCACGGTCTTCGCCAGGTCGTCATCTGCCGCCGCGAGGCGGGTGTCGAGGCCGAGCACCAGGTCCACGATGAAGGTCTGGCCCTCCTCGCGTTCCCGGGGGAAGACGCCATGGTGCCCACGGGCCTTGAGGCCGCGCAGCGCGACACGATCCACGCGAATCACTCCTGCTGTCGTTGGTCAGACGGACATGCGGCCGCGTGCGGGCGGCACGGTGCCCACAATCGAATCTACCTGCGGGCACTGACAGTGCTCGCCCACGGGGGCTATGGACAGAACCGGAGGGGCCTGGTAGCCGCCCCTACCCGATGACTTCGGATTCAATCCTGCGAAGTCCCCAATCGTGCCCGGATTCAGTCCTCTTCCGGCTCTTCGTCGCCCGATTCGGCGAGCACCGGCGAGCCGTGGTGGGACCAGAGCCGCCAGCCCTGGGATGTGCGGCGGAACACATTGGTGGCGACCACGAGCTGGCCGACGAGCGGGCCCAGCGCGCCGCTCTCCTCGGCGGGGCCGCCGCTGAGGATGTTCTCGGTGCAGGTGACCAGCGCCGTTTCGCCGAGGATGACGACCTTCACGTCGGTCAGGAAGAACTGGATGTACTCGGTGTTCGCCATGATCAGCGCGTACGAGCGGAGCACCTCGCCGCGCCCGGAGAGCACCGGCCAGCCCGGGTGGACGCAGGAGATCCCGGTGTCGCCGGCCTCGGTGGCGTCCAGCCAGAGGTCGGACAGCTCGTCGAAGTCGCCCCGCTCCAGGGTCTCGTAGAACGCGGTGTTGGCGCGCTCGACGGCCTCGGCCTCGGTGCGCGGGGTCACCGGGCTCCCTCGACGGCGCGCGCCACGCGGACGGCGTCGGCGGTGGCCCGCACTTCGTGGACGCGGACCGCCCAGGCGCCTTCGTGGGCGGCGATGGCGGAGACGGCGGCGGTGGCCGCGTCGCGTTCGCGGGCGGGCGGCGGGGCGCCCTCGTCGCCCGCCAGGACGTGGCCCAGGAACCGCTTGCGGGAGGCGGCGACCAGGACGGGACGGCCGAGCGCGCGCAGCTCGGCGAGGTGGGCGACCAGGGCGAGGTCGTGCCCGGCCTGCTTGGCGAAGCCGAGGCCGGGGTCGATCACCAGGCGCTCGGGGGCGATGCCGCCCTCGATGACGGCCTCCATGCGGAGACGGAGTTCGGCGACGACCTCGCCGACCACGTCCTCGTACACCGCGCGGCTGTTCATGTCCTGGCTGAAGCCGCGCCAGTGCATGACGACGAAGGGGGCGCCGGTGGCGGCGACGGCGGGGATCATCGCGGGGTCCGCGAGCCCGCCGCTGACGTCGTTGACCAGGACCGCGCCCGCGGCTATCGCCTGCTCGGCGACGCGGGCGCGCATGGTGTCGACGGAGACGGTGACGCCCTCGGCGGCCAGGCCCCGTACGACGGGGAGGACGCGGCGCAGTTCCTCGGCCTCGTCCACGCGGGAGGCGCCGGGGCGGGTCGACTCGCCGCCGACGTCGACGAGGTCGGCCCCCGCGGCCACCAGGTCGAGGCCGTGCTTGACGGCGGTGGAGGTGTCGAACCACCTGCCGCCGTCGGAGAAGGAGTCGGGCGTCACATTGACCACGCCCATGACGGCGCAGCGGTCCCATTCGGGCAGGCCTTCGACGGACCCCCGGCCGTTCCACGTACTCATACGTCAAGCGTAGGCGTCAGCCGGGCGTTCCCGGACCACGCTCGGGGGTGGCGAAAAGGCGCTGGAGGAGATCGTGCAGGGCGACGCGGTCGGCGTCGGGCAGTGCGTCGAGGGCGCCGTGGGTGGCGAGCATGCCGGCGCGGACGGTCTCCACGGTGCGGATGCCGTCGTCGGTCAGGACGACGTTCTTGACGCGGCGGTCGGTGGGGCTGGGCTCGCGGCGCACCAGGGCGCGGGCCTCCAGGCGGTCGACGATCCCGGTGACGTTGGAGGCGTCGCAGTGCAGCGTGGTGGCGAGCGAGCGCATGGAGGCGGGGCCCCGGCGCAGCACGGTCAGGGTTTTGGCCTGGCTGGAGGTGAGGCCCTCGTCGGCGGCGGCCGAGGTGAAGTCGCCGTAGAAGCCGGCCAGGGAGTCCCAGATGGCATCCATGAGCGCGGCGTTGCTGACGGCGGGCGGGCGACTGGTTCCAGGCATGCCGCCCACTGTACCCGCGATTCGAGCGAAACTTGACTACCTCAACCTTTGATGTTTACCTTCATTAAGTTGCTTGAGGTAATCAAGCTTCGATCGACTCAAGTACCTCCTCCTGCCGTACGGAAGAAAAAGTGACCACTAACCAACGCCCCAGCGGCGGTACAGGGCTCGTCCTGGTGCTCGGCCTCGCCGCCATGGTCGTCTCGATGATGCAGACCCTGGTCGTGCCGATCCTCGGGATCATCCAGAACGACCTCGGCACCACCACCTCGGGCGTCAGCTGGGTCACCACCGCGACCCTGCTCTCGGCGGCCGTCTTCACCCCGCTGCTCGGCCGCTTCGGCGACATGCACGGCAAGAAGCCGACGCTGATCGGTGTGCTCGTCGTCATGGTCGCGGGCTCCGTGCTCGCCGCCACCACCAGCTCGCTGACGCTGCTGATCGTCGGCCGGGTGCTCCAGGGCGCGGCCACCGCGATCTTCCCGCTGGCCCTTTCCGTGCTGCGCGAGGAGATCCCGCCGCAGAAGCTGCACGGCGCGATGGCGCTGGTCAGCGGCACCCTCGCGTTCGGCAGCGGCCTCGCGCTCGTCGGCGCGGGCCTGCTCACGCAGGGCTCGCACCCCGACTACCACCGGGTGTTCTGGCTCGCCGTGATCCTCGCGGTCGTCGCCCTCATCGCGGTCATCGTGGTCGTCCCGTCCTCCCGTACGAAGACGGGCGGGCGCACCGACTGGCTCGGCGCGGCCACCCTCGCCGCCTTCCTCGTGCTGCTCCTGCTGCCCATCTCGCAGGGCCACGAGTGGGGCTGGGGCTCCGCCCGTACGGTCGGGTTCTTCGTCGCCGCCGTGGTGATGGCCGGGGTCTGGGTCCTGGTCGAGCGCAAGGTGAAGGCGCCCATGGTGGACATGCGGATGTTCGCGCACCGGCCGGTGCTCTTCACCAACCTGGCCGGGCTGCTCCTCGGCTTCGCGATGTTCTCGCAGTTCATCGGCGTCTCGTACCTGGTGCAGATGCCGGACAAGCTGACCGGGTACGGCTTCTCGGCCTCCGTGCTTCGCGCCTCCGTCGAGTACCTGCTGCCGACCACCCTGGTCTCGCTGATCGCCGCGCCGCTGGGCGGGCAGCTGGTCGGGCGGATCGGCGCGCGCTTCACGCTCGCGGCGGGCGCCGCCTTCGGCGTCCTCGGCTTCGCCTGGCTGACCGGGGCGCACGACTCGACGGCGTCCGTGATCCTCGCGGGCATGCTGATCGGTGCCGCCATCAGCTTCGGGTACGCGGCGATGCCGGCGCTCATCGTGGCGAGCGTCCCGCACCACCAGACGGGCATCGCGAACGGCATCAACTCGATCGCGCGGTCCGTGGGCTCCGCGATCGCCAGTGCGGTCATCACCTCGCTGCTCGCCTCGAAGGTCATCTCGGGCCTGCCGGCCGGGGTGCCGCCGCTGCCGGCCGAATCGCAGTTCACGCTGAGCTTCGCGCTGGCGGGTATCGCGTTCGTGCTGGTCGTGGGCGTGGCGCTGGTGGGCCTCTCCTCCGACAAGGCGCGGGCTCGGCGGGTTGCGGCGTCTTCCGCGGAGGCGGTCGAGCAGGAGCTGGAGCGAGCCTGACCGCGCGGGGAAACGCAGAACCCCGGTTCCGAGCCCCGCAAGGGGCCCGGAACCGGGGTTCGAGGCGGGGTGGGTCCTACGCCGCCGTCGCCTCCCGCTCCGCCGGGGCGACATGCGCGCACGCCCGCTCGCGGCGAGCCGCCCGGGTCAGACGGGCCAGCGGCGCGGGGAGACCCAGGTTCACGAAGCCCTCCGCCTGCATCACCGCGAAGCCGATGCGCGGCAGGTCCGCGTGGGCGCGGTAGACCATGAAGCGCGGCTCCCACCGCGGCTGGAACTTCGCGTTGAACTTGTACAGGGACTCGATCTGGAACCAGCGGGACAGGAAGACCAGAAGCCCTCGCCACATCCGCAGGACCGGCCCCGCGCCGATCTTCTCGCCGCGTGCGAGCGCCGAGCGGAACATCGCGAAGTTGAGGGAGACCTGACGAACACCGATCTTGTCGCAGGCCTGCAGCGAGGCCACGATCAGGAGCTCGTTCATGCCGGGGTCGGCCGAGCGGTCGCGGCGCATCATCTCAAGCGACATTCCGTCCTTGCCCCAGGGCACGAAGTGCAGAATGGCCTTCAGGTCGCCGAACTGGCCGGGGATGGCCCCCTCCTCGTCCGCCTTGTGGGCCGTGGCGATCACGCAGTCGCCGTCGTTCGGGTCGCCGATGCGGCCGAGGGCCATCGAGAAGCCGCGCTCGGTGTCGGTGCCGCGCCAGTCCTCGGCGGCCCGGCGGATGCGCTCCAGCTCCCCGTCGGACAGGTCACGAACGCGCCGTACGCGGGTTTCGTAGCCATTGCGCTCGATGCGCTTGACCATCTGGCGTACGTTCCGCATGGCACGTCCGGCGAGAGAGAAATCCGCGACGTCCACCACCGCCTCGTCACCCAGCTCCAGGGCGTCGAGGCCGGTCTCGCGGGTCCAGACCTCGCCGCCGGTCTCCGAGCAGCCGACGACCGCCGGGGTCCAGGAGTGCGCCTTGGCCTCGTCCATGAAGCGCTCGATGGCGCCGGGCCAGGCCTCGACGTCGCCGATCGGGTCGCCCGAGGCGAGCATCACGCCGGAGACCACGCGGTAGGTGACGGCCGCCTTGCCGCTGGGCGAGAAGACGACGGCCTTGTCGCGGCGCAGCGCGAAGTGGCCGAGCGAGTCGCGCGCGCCGTGCTTGGCGAGCAGCTCGCGGAGCTTGTGCTCGTCGTCCTGGGTGAGGCGGGCGGCCGGGTGCTCGGGGCGGAACGCCAGGTAGATCGTGGTGATCGCGGTGAGCAGGCCGAGCGCGCCGAGCGAGTAGCCGACCGTCCAGCTGGTCCTGCCCTGGTACTCGACCGGGCCCTCGAAGCCGAAGAGGCCGAACATCACGTGCTGGATGCGGTCCACGATGCTCGGGTTGCCCACCGTGCGGTTGGGGTGGACGCTCACGATGACCAGGCCCAGGCCCAGCGACCCCGCTCCCATCAGGAAGAAGTTCGCCACCGCCTTCCAGCGGCTGCGCGGGTCGGGCAGCGCGGTGAACTCGTTCCGGTGGCGGACCAGCAGTGTGAGAAGTACCAATGAGATCAGCACGCCGACGACGGAGTGCCGGTACCAGAACTGGGCCACCGCCCCGATGGGCAGCAGCACCACGGCGGCCCGCCAGGCTCGCCGCTTGCGGCGCTTCAGGCCGTGCGCGAGGAGCAGCAGGAGGATGCCGGCGCAGAGCGCCACGGCCGCCGCGAAGGGGCCGAAGGTGCCCGGCAGCACCTCGCTGACGGTGTGGAACCGACTGTGCCGGACGCGATCGAAGACTCCGGCCGCGACGTCCAGGAGGCCCACGATCGTGCAGGCCGTACCGACCAGCTTGGGAACCGACTCGGGGCGTGGCCCGCGGAGGACCTTTCGTACACGAGTCGGAACCGATCCGTTTTTGTCCCCATCTATCCTGACAGACATCGCTTCCCGTGACTCCGCGAAAGATTCAGTTGGCCGGGGGACGGTGTCCACACCGTCCAGCCGGACAATTTGCGCCCTCTAGGACGGGACTTCAGGGGGGCGGGTTCCCCGGTCTCAGGAAAATCTCAGCCAGAAATCTCAGCCAGAAAGTTTCATCGACTCATGGGTCTCACGAGCAACAAGGTTCTGGCACTCGCCGTGTTCCTGGCGGTGGTGCTGTTCGCGGTCACCATCTGGTTGTGGCCGCGCCTGGCGCGCCGCAGCTGGAAGGCCGTGACGGGCCGCATCGGGCTGCTGCTCGCGACCCAGCTGGCGATCTTCGCCTCGGTCGGTCTGGCGGCCAACAACTCGTTCCTGTTCTACGGGTCCTGGGCGGACCTGTTCGGGCAGGAGCAGGACATGGGCAAGGTCGTCGACCACTCGGCGGGCGGCAGGAACGTCCAGGTCGTCGGCAAGCAGAAGCCGGACACCCCGGGTGCGGGCAAGCCGCAGCTGGGCGGCGAGATCCAGAAGATCGTGCTGGCCGGCGAGAAGTCGAAGATCACGAGCCCGGCCTACGTCTATCTGCCCCCCGAGTACTTCCAGAAGGCGTACGAGAACAAGACCTTCCCCGCCTCGATCGTGCTGACCGGCTACCCGGGCACCGCCGAGAACCTGCTCAAGGGGCTGAGGTACCCGAAGACGGCCTGGGCGCAGGCCAAGCAGAAGAAGATGCAGCCGATGATCCTGATCATGATGCGGCCGACGGTGGCGGGCCAGCGGGACACCGAATGCGTCGACATACCGGGCGGACCGCAGACCGAGACGTTCTTCGCCAAGGACGTGCCGGGCGCGATCTCCGCGAATTACCGGGTCGGCACCAAGCCGCAGAACTGGGGCTTCATCGGCAACTCGACCGGCGGCTACTGCGCCCTGAAGATCGGCATGCACCACCCCGAGCAGTTTGCGGCGAGCGCCGGCCTGTCCGCGTACTACAAGGCGGCCGACGACCCGACGACCGGTGACCTCTTCCACGGCAACAAGCAGGAGGAGAACCGCGCCAACCTGCTGTGGAGCCTGGACCACATCAAGCCCGCCAAGTCGTCCTTCCTGGTCACGAGCTCGCTGTCGGGCGAGGAGAACTTCAAGCCGACCCAGTCCTTCATCAAGAAGGTGAAGGCGCCCGGCCGCGTCTCCTCGATCACCCTCGACAGCGGCGGCCACAACTTCAACACCTGGCGCCGCGAGATCCCGCCGGCCCTGGAGTGGATCAGCGGGCGGCTCAGCGCGAGCTGACCGACTCGACCTTCACCTCGGTCCGCGGCACCGCCTGGGCGTCCGCGTCGATGGAGCGGCGCAGCGCCTCGTGGAGCCGGGCCGGGGTGAGGACGCCGAGGAAGCGGCCCCGCTCCTCACGGTCGATCACCGCGATCCAGCCCGCGTCGTGCTGGAGCATGGTGGAGAAGGCCTGCTTGAGCGAGGCGCCCACCGGCAGCCAGGCCTCCATGCGCCGGGCGTGCTCGCGGACCGTGCCCGTGCTGAGCCGGGCCTGCTCCGCGGAGATCCAGCCGTGCAGGTTGTCCTCGCCGTCCAGGACGACCGCCCAGCGCGCGATGTCGGCCGGCAGCGGGTCGTCGAGGTGCACCACGGGCGGCTGCTCCAGGTCGCCCTCCTCGATGGGCGTCACCGAGAGCCGCTTGAGCCCCCGGTCGGCGCCGACGAAGTCCGCCACGTACGCGGTGGCGGGGGCGCCGAGCACGGCGGCGGGGGCGTCGAACTGCTCGATGGCGCCCTGCCCGTAGACGGCGATGCGGTCGCCGAGGCGGACCGCCTCCTCGATGTCGTGGGTGACGAACAGGACCGTCTTGCGCACCTGCGACTGGAGCCTGAGGAACTCGTTCTGCAGCCGCTCGCGCACCACCGGGTCGACCGCGCCGAACGGCTCGTCCATCAGCAGCACGGGCGGGTCGGCCGCCAACGCCCTTGCCACGCCCACCCGTTGACGCTGACCGCCGGACAGCTGCTCCGGATAGCGCGAGCCGTACGTCGTCGGGTCGAGCCCGACCAGGTCGAGCAGCTCGGCCGCCCGCTTCTGCGCCACGGCCTTCTTCACGCCGAGCAGGTGCGGGACGGTCGCGGTGTTCTCCAGGACCGTCTTGTGCGGGAACAGCCCGACCTGCTGGATCACATAGCCGATACGGCGCCGCAGTTGAACGGGATCGACGGTCGATATGTCCTCGCCGTCCAGGAATATCCGCCCGCTGGTCGGCTCGATGAGCCGGTTGACCATTTTCATCGTGGTCGTCTTGCCACACCCCGACGGGCCGACCAGGGTGACCAGTTCACCCTCGGCCACCTCGAAGGACAGGTCGTCGACGGCGGTGGTGCCGTCGGCGTACCGCTTGGTGACGTGCTCGAACCGGATCATGGTTCCCCATTGTGAAGGCTGGCTGGCGCGCTTGTGTGAAGCCCATGTTGCTGTACTGCGAAGGCCCGAGGCGATTGTCAGTGGCCGGGGATAGGGTCGTCGGGAACGAATCGAACACCCGGGGGAGGTGGGGGAGTGGCGCAGAGCTGTCTGGCGGCCAACGACTGGATCTGCTGGGAGTACGTCAGCTCCCGGAGCCAGGAGTTGACCGACGCGACGGTCCAGCACGTCTGGATCACCGCGGTGTCGGTGCTGATAGGCCTGCTCGTCGCCTTCCCCCTCGCGTTGCTCGCGCGCGGGCGCAAGGGCGTCGCGGCCACCGTCCTCGGCTTCACGACCGTGCTCTACACCGTGCCGTCGCTGGCGATGTTCGCCCTGCTGCTCCCGTTGTTCGGCCTCTCGGCCGGGCTGGTGATCACGGGCTTGGTGCTGTACTCGCTGACGATCCTCGTACGGAACATCCTGGCCGGGCTCGAATCGGTGCCCTCCGACGCCCTGGAGGCCGCTCGCGGCATGGGCTACGGGCGGATACGGCTTCTGTTCGAGGTCGAGCTGCCGCTCGCGCTGCCCGCGCTGATGGCCGGGCTCAGGATCGCCACGGTGGCCACCGTCGCGCTGACCACGATCGGCTCGCTCGTCGACCACGGCGGCCTCGGCAACCTCATCGAGCAGGGCCTGCCCACCTTCTTCAAGGCGCAGATCCTCACCGCGTCCGTTCTGTGCGTGGCGCTCGCCATAGCCGCCGACCTGCTGCTCCTCGGGATCCAGTGGCTGCTCACCCCCTGGACCCGGATCCGTACGGCGAAGGCGGTCTGAGCGATGGGAGTCTTCACACAGGCCTGGACGTGGCTGACCACGGGCGCCAACTGGTCGGGGGAGGACGGTGCCTGGCACCGGCTCGGCGAGCACGTGTACGTCAGCGCGCTCGCGCTCGTCGTGTCCTGCCTGGTCGCCCTGCCGATCGCGCTGTGGCTCGGCCACATCGGCAAGGGCGGCGCGCTCGCCGTCAACATCTCCAACGTCGGCCGGGCGATACCCGTCTTCGCGGTGCTCGCCCTGTTCATGGTGACCCCGCTGCGCAACGCGGGCTATCTGCCGACCGTGATCGCCCTGGTCCTTTTCGCGGTGCCGCCGCTACTCACCAACGCCTATGTCGGCATGCGCGAGGTGGACCGGGCGGCGGTGGAGGCGGCTCGCGGCATGGGCATGTCGGGGCGCCAGCTCTTCCTCCAGGTCGAACTGCCGCTCGCCTACCCGCTGATCATGACCGGCCTCCGCTCGGCGGCGGTCCAGATCATCGCCACCGCGACGATCGCCGCGATGGCCGGACTGGGCGGGCTCGGCCGGATAGTCACGGAGGGATTCGCGGTGTACAACACCCCGCAGGTGGTGGCGGGGGCCATGCTCGTGGCGGCGCTCGCCCTGCTGGTGGAGGGCGTCCTGGTGGCGGTCGACCGCCTCTTCAGCCCGCTGCGCAAGCGTTCGTGATCCCGCGAGCGTTCGTGACCCTGTGACTCCACAACACCGTGATCCGGCAGCACCCGTGACCCCGCGACACCCGTGATTCCGCGACCTCTCCTGAATGGTGAACCCTCATGAGCAAGATCCTGCGTACGACCGGCCTGGCACTCGGCACGCTGGCGCTGGCCGGCACGCTCGCCGCGTGCGGTGGCGACAGCCTGGAGAAGAGCAAGGACAAGAGCAGTTCGAGCGGGTCCGGCGGATCCAGCAGTACGGGCGGGGGCAAGAAGGGCTCGCTGGTGATCGGCGCGGCCGGGTTCACCGAGTCGGCGGTCCTGGCGGAGCTGTACTCGCAGGTCCTGGCCGACGCCGGGTACTCGACCTCGGTCACCACCGTGAAGAACCGCGAACTGTACGAACCCGCCCTGGAGAAGGGCGAGATCGACGTCGTACCGGAATACGCGGCCACGCTCACCGAATTCCTCAATGCCAAGGCGAACGGCGCCAACGCCAAGCCCCTCGCCTCCAGCGACGTCACCGCGACCGTGGGCGAACTGACCAAGCTCGCCGGGCCGCGCGGACTGAAGGTTCTGTCCGCCGGCGAGGCGGTGGATCAGAACGCGTTCGCGGTGACCAAGGAATTCGCCGCCAAGAACAACCTCAAGACCCTTTCGGACCTGGGTACTTCCAAGGCCAAGGTGAAGATCGCCGCCGGTGACGAGTGCAAGATCCGGCCCTTCTGCGCGCCGGGCCTGACCTCCAAGTACGGCATCGACGTCACGGGCATCGACCCCAAGGGCGTCGGCACCCCGCAGGCCAAGCAGGCCGTCAAGGACGGGGTGGACCAGCTGGTCCTCACCACCACGACCGACGCGACGCTGGACACCTACGGACTCGTCCTGCTCCAGGACGACAAGAAGCTGCAGAACGCGGACAACGTGCTGCCCGTCGTCAATGCGAAGGACGCGGGCGGCCAGGAGATAGCCGATGCGCTCGGCAAGCTGACCAAGGCCCTGACGACCGCCGATCTGGTCGATCTCAACCGCAAGGTCGATGCCGAGCGGGCCAAGCCGGCCGATGTCGCGAAGACCTATCTCCAGTCGAAGGGGCTGATCAAGAAGTAGCCGAATTTGGCGATTCGAGTAACTACAGGGGAACAGATTGACGGGTGGGGGTCCATATGGGGTCTACGCACGGTAAATTTCAGGCCATGCCACGTGGACGCCACCGTCATTCCCCTCCGCTGCACCGGCTCCTCCAGCCGTCGGCCGTCGCCGGCGTCTCCGTCATATGCGCCGGTGGCGCCTGGCTCTTCGATCAGCCAACGGTGCTGCGGTCGTTGGCCGCCGCGGCTGCCGCGGCCTGCGTCACCGGCTCGGTGCTCATGCGCGCCTGGGACCGGGCCGCCGGCCGCCGCGTCGCCGAGCTGACCCGCTCGCGCGCCGCCGACCAGTGGCGCACCGAGGAGCGGATCGCCGAGCTGGAGACCGAGTTGGAGGAGTCGCGCGAGCTGCGCGGCCGCCTCGACGCCAAGCTGCGCACCAAGCGCATGGAGCTGGCCGGGCTGCGCGGCGAGCACGCGGCCCTGCTGCGGCGTTACGCCAACGCCGAGACCGAGCGGGCCAGCGCCCTGGAAGGCCGGCGTCAGCTCGCTCTCGAAGCAGGGCCCAAGGCTCTGATGCCGTCGGGCAGCACGCCGACGCCGGCCTCTTACCTCGCGGCCGCCCGCGCCCTGGAGTGCCTCTCGCTCAGCGCCGAACGCCAGGCGAAGGCACGGGCCGAGGCGGATGCGGCCAAGCCCCGCGCCGAGTCCCGGGAGGCGGAGGAGCCGCAGGGGAAGCCCGCGGCGGCCCTCGGGGAGCACACCCGCCCGGCGGCCGCCCTCACCGCCAAGCCCCGCCAGGCCGAACTGCCCGCGGCCCCCGCGCCGGTGGCCTCCGCCGTGCTGCCCTACCTGGCCCGCCGCGCGGTGCGTCCCGAGGGCAGCTTCGACTTCTTCGGCACGGGCGGCGAGCAGAAGGCGGCCGCCGCGATCGAGGCCGTACAGGACGAGGACCTGGCCGACGTGGTCGGCGAAGAAGCCCTCGCGGACCGCGCCCAGCAGGGCGGCCCGGACAAAACAGCGGGCGAGGTAATCGACCTGACGGCCCATGACGAGACGGAGCAACTGGACGTGGCGGAACTGAGGACGGCCATCTCGTAGGCCGGCTTTCCCGGGGTTCCGCCCCAGACCCCGTTCGCGCCTTAAGAGCGCTCGTCCTCAAACTCCCCCAAGGCATCAAGGGCCAGGGGGACCCCCATGACAGGCTGAAGATGCCTGCGAGGGACAACCCTGTCAGGGGCGCGGGCTGTGACATGTGCGGCTCCGCCGCGATGGGGGTCCCCTGTTCATGGGGGTCCCCCCCTGTTCATGGGGGTCCCCCCTGTTCGAGCGAAGCCGAGAACTTGGGGGAGAAGCCGAGAACTTGGGGGAGAAGCCGAGAACTTGGGGGGAGCGACCAGCCACCGGCGGCCCGCAGCGAACCGAAGACATCCGGGAGGGGGCCGGGGCCGCAGGCCCGGGGTTGATGGGGGCCGGGGCTCAACAGCCCCGGAACGAGGTCTGCGGCCGGTACCGAGGCCGCGCATCGTGGCGAGTGTCGGTACCGTCCGCAGAGTCCGGATGGGCGGCACAACCGGCATCCGGGCGGGCTCCTCCCCCGAGTGGGCCCACGGGAATGATTGTCGGCCGGAGCCACGCCTTCTTTCCAGGGGGCACGGGTGCAGATAATTGCTCCGGCGACCGCACCGCGCCCCGCGGGCGCCCCCATCGACCGCCCCCACCTACGGAAGGCGCTCCCCTTGCACCTCGCCGACGCGGACCGTGCCGCCCTGCGGTCGCTGCTGCGGGAGCGGGCGCTGTTGCGGGAGCGGCGTGCGGCCGTCAGCCCCGGCTCCGCCGGCTTCCCGCCGCGACGTCCCGGCCCCGGCCGGCGCGCGGCCGGGCTCAGCCGGGAGCAGATGGACCTGCTGCTCGACCGTACGCCGGGCACGTACAACCGGTTCGAGAACGGCCAACTGCCGACGCCCTCAGCCGAGTTGCTGACAGCCGTCGCCACCCTGCGGCCGATCAACCACGCGCTGTACGGGCCGGGCTGGGTGACGACGTGCGTCGCCGAGCCGGTGACGTCGCCGGGCGCCCGCGTCATGCTGCTGATCTACACGCCGGGCGAACCGCTCGCGAGCCGTAGTCCGGTCCCTCAGGCATCGCTGCCAAGTTGACCAAGTTTTGGGATTTGTGGGGTTGAATCAAGCCAACTGACGTACGGTGAGGATCCGCCCGTTTTCGATTTGTGAGGGAGATCGTCCGTGCCCGCTCACATAGCACCTCCCTGTGTCGTTCTGCCGGGGAATGTGGTGACGACCGACGAGATCTGCGCCGACATCCGCCGAGCCCATCGGGAACTTCCGCGCCTGGAGGCCGTGTTGCGGGTCGCCCGGGCGACGACCGTGCGGACCCGGCACTTCACCCGCCCGCTGGGCGCGCCGACCGTGGCCGGAAATGCTCTGGTTGAGGAGCGCAACAAGGCGGCGTACGAAGACGCGTTGGGTCTCGCGGCCGAGGCGGGGCGGCGGGCGCTTGCCCAGGCGCAGCTGCGGCCCGAGGACATCGACGCGATCGTCACCAGCCACACCACGTCGTGGACGGTGCCCTCCCTCGATGTCCACCTGGTCGCCGAACTCGGCCTGCGGCCCGACATCCGGCGCCACCCCATGGGCACGGTCGGCTGCGCGGGCGGCGCCCAGGGCCTGGTCCGCGCCCACCAGGACATCGCGGTCCACCCCGGCGCGAACGTCCTCGTCGTCACCTCCGAGTGCCTGTCGGCGGCGACGTACAACCACGAGGACACCAGCCTCGAATCCATGGTCTACAAGGTGCTGTTCGGGGACGGCGCGGCCGCCGCGGTCGTCTCCGACAGCCCGGCCTGGGACGGTCCGAGCTTCGTCGTCGAGAACACCTTCGAGTACGTACTGCCCGACAGCGCCGACCGCTACCGGGGTCGGCTGACCGGTGCCGGGCTGCACTTCGACTCCACCCGGGCCGCGACCGCCGCCTTCAACGACTGCCTGCCGGCGCTGCGGGAATGGCTCGGCAAGGACGCGCTCGACTTCGCGGTGGTGCACCCCGGCGGCCCGCGCATCCTGGACGACACGGCGGCGGGCCTCGGCCTCGACGGCGAGGCCGGCGCCCTGCGGCACGCCTGGGAGAGCCTGGAGGCCAACGGCAACCTGGGCGGCTCGGCGGTCCTGGACGTCCTGGCCCGCACGTTCACCCAGCCGCCCGCCCCCGACGCCGAGGGCCTGATCATCGCGTTCGGCCCGGGCTTCGTCCTGGCGGCGGCGAGGGGCTACTGGTCCAACTAGCGTGTCCGGACGTCTACTTGTCGATGTCGCCGACGACGAAGAACAGCGATCCCAGGATCGCGACCATGTCGGCGACGAGCGTCCCGGGCAGCAGCACGGCGAGCGCCTGGATGTTGTTGTACGAGGCCGAGCGCAGCTTCAGCCGGTACGGCGTCTTCTCGCCCTTGCTGACGAGGTAGTAGCCGTTGATGCCGAGCGGGTTCTCGGTCCAGGCGTACGTGTGGCCCTCGGGCGCCTTGAGGACCTTGGGGAGGCGCTGGTTGATCGGCCCGGGCGCCAGGCCGTCCATCCTGTCGAGGCAGGCGTCGGCGAGGTCGAGCGCGTTGTGGGTCTGCTCCAGGAGGCACTCGAACCGGGCGAGGCAGTCGCCCTCCGTGCGGGTGACGACCTTCAGGGTGTCCCGCAGCTCGCCGTACGCGAGGTAGGGCTCGTCGCGGCGCAGGTCGAAGTCGACGCCGGAGGCACGGGCGATGGGCCCGCTGACGCCGTACGCGTGCACGGCCTCGGCGGGCAGGACGCCGACGCCCCTGGTGCGCGCCCGGAAGATTTCGTTCCCGAGCACGAGCCGGTCGTACACGTCCATGCGCGAACGGACCGAGGCGACGGCGTGCCGGACCCGGCCGAGCCAGCCCAGCGGCAGGTCCTCCTTCAGGCCGCCGACCCGGTTGAACATGTAGTGCATGCGGCCGCCGGAGACCTCCTCCATGACCGTCTGGAGCTCCTCGCGCTCGCGGAAGGCGTGGAAGACGGGGGTGATGCCGCCGAGCTCCAGCGGGTACGAGCCGAGGAACATCAGGTGGTTGAGGACCCGGTTCAGCTCGGCGAGCAGGGTGCGGGTCCACACGGCGCGCTCGGGGACCTCCATGCCGAGCATCCGCTCCACGGCCATGACCACACCGAGCTCGTTGGAGAAGGCGGAGAGCCAGTCGTGGCGGTTGGCCAGCATCACGATCTGCCGGTAGTCGCGGGCCTCGAAGAGTTTCTCGGCGCCGCGGTGCATGTAGCCGATGACCGGTTCGGCGTGCTGGATGCGTTCGCCGTCCAGTACGAGCTTGAGGCGTAGCACTCCGTGGGTGGAGGGGTGCTGGGGGCCGATGTTGAGCACCATGTCGGTGCTCTCCGCCCCGCCCCCGATCCCGACCGTCGTCTCCGTCATGCGGGCCAGTATCCCCCGCGGCGGGGTGGCCACGACGCGCTGGGGCCCGCCCCGGACCCCGGGGCGGGGAATCACACCGGGGCCACCCGCTGGAGCAGCCAGCCGAAGTCTCCCAGCCCGCCCCGCGAGGTGAGTTCCGCCGCCTCCCCCGCCCCGGCCAGCGCGCGCACGTACCCCGCCGGATCCGAGGACGCCAGGGACAACGGGGGCCGCGCCCCCGAGACCCCCAGGCGGGCCAGGGCCGAGCGCTGCGGAACCAGCTCCGCCCCCGGCAGCGCGCACGCGTCCAGGGCGACATGCGCCGTGATGTCGCAGGACCCGTCCGGTACGGGCGCGACCTCCCGCCCGCCCCGGAACCCGCTCAGCGTCCCGAACGGCGGCCGAGAACCCGATGTGTGCGCGTAGTCCACGGCCACGGCGAGCCCCGCCTCCAGCGAGGCGACCGCCCCCGCCCACGCCTCGTCCCGCGGCCACCCGATCTCGGCCCGAGAACCCGGCTCGCTCAGCGGCCACCAGCGCGCGAGCCACTCCGCGTCCGCCCCCGACACCGGCGCGCCCAGCGTCTCGGTGCCGTCGGGCCGTACGAGGACGAGCCTGGCGACGCCGTCCGGGTCGACCTCCGCCACGTCCACGGGCACGTTGTCGAGCCACTCGTTGGCGAAGAGGAGGCCCCGGACGCCGGAGGGGACGGACGCGCACCAGGAGATCCGGTCGTCGAGACCGTCGGGCCGGGCCGCGCGCTCCACGGCGTACGCCCGGACCGGGAACCCGGCGGGCAGCGCGGCCAGCACGCCGCTCAGCAGTTCACCGCGCCCCGCACCGACATCGACGAGGTCGACCGGCCCGGGCCCGAGCCCGGCCGCGACCTCCGTCAGGAGGCGGGCGACAGCCCCGGCGAAGAGCGGCGAGGCATGCACCGACGTACGGAAGTGCCCGGCGGGCCCCTCGGGCCGCAGGTAGAACCCGCCGTCGCCGTAGAGCGCCCGCTCGGTGGCGGCCCGCCAGCCACAGGGCGCCCCACGCCCGCTCCTGCCAGGGGACTGCTGACACGTCTCATCCGTCACGGGGTCAAGTCTCCACCTTGCGGAGTACGCCACCGGGATCAGGATCGCCCCGGCGGTTGACCCCTGCACCTATCTGCTTTCCCTACGCTGGGTTACGTGCAGCGCCTCTATGACTTCATCCGCAGACACCCGACCGGGGTCGACACCTTCTGGGCCGTCATCCTGTTCGGGTTCTCCTGCCTGCAGATCCTGGCGGCGGCGAACGATCCGAAGCAGGCCGGCTGGGGCATCCAGGTCCTGGTGGCGCTGGGGATGGGCACGGCCGTGGCGCTGCGCCGCAAGGTCCCCGAGAAGATGCTGCTGCTCGTGATCGCCATGGGCCTGGTGCAGCTCGCGCTGAACGTCAATCCGCAGATCCAGGACTTCGCGATGCTGGTCATCGTCTACACGGTGGCCTCCGCGGGCGAGCGCTGGGCCTCACGGGTCGCGCTGGTCGGGGGGCTGTGCGCGGCGCCGCTCGCGCATGTGCGGTGGATGGGCACCGGCAACATCAACACGGCGACGGAGAAGGTCTTCTTCGTCATCATCATGACCGTCCCGTTCGTGCTGGCCTGGGTGCTCGGCGACTCGATGCGCACCCGCAAGGCGTACTTCGCGCAGCTGGAGGAGCGGGCCTCGCGCCTTGAGCGGGAGCGCGAGGCGCAGGCCAAGGTGGCTGTCGCGGCCGAGCGGGCCCGGATCGCCCGCGAACTGCACGACGTGGTCGCGCACAACGTGTCGGTGATGGTCGTGCAGGCCGACGGCGCCGCGTACGTCATGGACACCTCACCGGACCAGGCGAAGACCGCCCTGGAGACGATCTCGATGACCGGGCGCCAGGCGCTCGCCGAGATGCGCCGACTGCTCGGCGTGCTGCGCACGGGCGAGCACCAGGAGGCGGGGGAGTACGTGCCGCAGCCGGACGTCCAGCAGATCGAGGACCTGGTCGAGACGGTCCGCGGGGCCGGCCTCACCGTCGACTTCAAGATCGAGGGCACCCCGCGCCCGCTGCCCAGCGGAGTCGAGCTCACGGCGTACCGGATCGTGCAGGAGGCGCTCACCAACACCCGCAAGCACGGCGGCCCGGACGCGGGGGCGAGCGTGCGGCTCGTGTACTTCGACGACGGGCTCGGCCTCCTCGTCGAGGACGACGGCCGCGGCGCCGCCCACGAGATGTACGAGGACGGCGGCGCGGACGGCCAGGGCCACGGCCTGATCGGGATGCGCGAGCGGATCGGCATGGTCGGCGGCACCCTGGACGCGGGGCCGCGCCCCGGCGGCGGCTTCCGCATCAGCGCCCTGCTGCCACTGAAACCGGCTCACTGAAGCCGGCCCACTGATTTCCTGTACGTGCTCGACCGTTGTACGCCGTGATGTTGTAGGCCGTGATTCGTGATTGCTGTACGCCGTGATGGAGAGGGAACGATGACGATCCGCGTGATGCTCGTCGACGACCAGGTGCTGCTGCGCACCGGGTTCCGGATGGTGCTCGCCGCCCAGCCGGACATGGAGGTCGTCGCGGAGGCGGGCGACGGCGCGGAGGCGATCGACATCCTGCGCGCGACCGCCGTCGACGTGGTCCTGATGGACGTGCGCATGCCGAGGCTGGACGGCGTGGAGGCCACCCGGCGCATCTGCGAGGCGCCGAACCCGCCCAAGGTGCTGATCCTGACGACGTTCGACCTCGACGAGTACGCGTTCTCCGGGCTGAAGGCGGGCGCCAGCGGCTTCATGCTGAAGGACGTGCCGCCCGCCGAACTGCTCGGCGCGATCCGCTCGGTGCACAGCGGCGACGCGGTGGTCGCGCCGTCGACGACCCGGCGTCTGCTCGACCGGTTCGCCCCGCTGCTCCCGGCCGGAGGCGGCAAGGAGCCCGAGCACAAGCAGCTGGGGAAGCTGACCGAGCGCGAGCGGGAGGTCATGCTCCTGGTCGCGCAGGGCCTCTCCAACGGCGAGATCGCCGCCCGCCTGGTCCTGTCGGAGGCCACGGTCAAGACCCACGTGGGCCGCATCCTGACCAAGCTGGAACTGCGTGACCGCGTCCAGGTCGTGGTCCTGGCGTACGAGACCGGCCTGGTGCGGGCGGGCGGCGGCGCCTGACCCGATCCGCGGCCCGACCGTACGGCTGCCACCCATTGCCCATAGTACGACGAGCGTCGTACTATGAGGCTCGTTCGGTACTTCGGTGTGAGATCCAGGTGCGGGGGAGTGGCGTCATGCGTGCGGTCAGGTTTGACCAGTTCGGCGGCCCCGAGGTGCTTCGGCCGGTGGAGGCGGAGGTGCCGCGGCCGGGGCCCGGCGAGGTGAGCATCGATGTCGCGTACGTCGGCGTCAACTTCGCGGATATCAAGGCCCGTTCGGTGGGGTACCGGGTCGAATCACTGCCCTTCGTGCCGGGGCTCGAACTCTCCGGCCGCATCCGGGCCGTCGGCGCCGGGGTCGAGGGGCTCGCGGTCGGGCAGGAGGTCGCCGCGATGACCGAGGGCGGCGCGTACGCGGACGTGGCGCTCGCCCGGGCCGTCACCGTCTTCCCGCTGCCCGAGGGCGTGAGCCTGCGCACCGCCGCGACCCTGCCCACCGTGCTGCCGACCGCGCACGCCCTGATCCATGAGGTGGGCCGGTTGCAGCCCGGCGAGAGCGTCCTGGTGCAGGGCGCGGCGGGCGGCGTCGGCACCGTCGCCGGGCAGGTCGCCAAGCTGGCCGGGGCGGGTGCGGTGTACGGCGTGGTCTCCAGCGAGGCCAAGGCCGACTACGCGCGCAAGCACGGCTACGACGACGCCTTCCTGACCGGCACGTTCGACGCGGACGTGCTGCGGGCCACCGGCGGGCGTGGCGTGGACCTGGTGCTCGACCCGGTCGGCGGCGAGACTCTGCGCCGGGGCCTGGAATCGCTCGCCCTGTTCGGCCGGCTCGTCTCGTACGGCAACGCGAGCGGCGAGGAGGCCTGGCAGGTCGGGCAGAGCGAGCTGTACCCGCGCGGCCGGACCGTCTCGGGCTTCTCCGTTCTGGGCCTCGCGGCCGGCGACCCCCATGCGCTGCGAGAGATCGCGGACCGCGCGCTGCGACTCGCCACCAGCGGTCAGGTGGAGCTGCCGGTCACCGCCGAGTTCCCCCTCGAAGAGGCCGCCGCCGCCCACGAGTTGATGGAGGGCCGCACCTCTACGGGCAAGCTCCTGCTGAAGGTGGCCTAGCGCCGGCCCGCCCCCTGGGGCTACCGCAGCACCCCCTCGACGAAGTCGCTGCCCAGGCGGGCCACGACCGTCAGGTCCAGCTGGTGCAGCACGTACCGGCCGCGGCGCCGTGTCGTGATGAGGCCGGCCTTCTTGAGGACGGCCAGATGGCGGGAGACCTCCGGCGCGGTGATCCCGTGCGAGTCGGCGAGCTCGCTCGTGGTGTACGGGGAGCGGGCCAGGTTGCGGCACAGGCGCATCCGCATCGGGTGGGCCAGGGCCTCCATCCGCAGCTTGAGGGTCTCGACCGAGGCGGGCGAGGGCAGTTCGGGCCCGTGCACCGGGTAGTGGATCACCGGCCGCCAGCCCGGCGCGTGCAGCACCATCAGATGCGGCCAGCCGAACGAGGTGGGCACGAAGGTGAGCCCGGCGCCGGGCTCCGGGTCGGTGGCGGTCGTGCGGCCCTCGGTCAGCTTGTCCACGCTGATCCGCGTGGCGCCCTCGTCCAGGCTGAGCGCGGCCGATACCGAGGCGACGGCCCCGTCGAGGCCCTTGCGCCGAAGGAGCTCCGCCTTGTGCCGGGCGTCGGCGGCCAGTTGGACCCGGAGCCGCTGCCAGGTGTCCGCGAAGAAGGCCTGCTCGCAGTCCTCGAACAGGCGCCGCAACCAGGCCCGTACGGAATCCGGATCGCTCAACAGGCGCTGGGTGAACTCCACTTGGCGTGGACCGCGGATCGCCGCCATGTCCAGGGCGCGCGCCCGCATCGCCGGGTCGTGCAGCGGGGACGGCGTCTTGACCGCGTACAGGCTGGAGCAGGTGAACTCCAGGGCGGCCGATGCGAACCGCTCGTCGGGGAGGCGGTCGAGCAGGTCGAGGTCCTCGGCCAGGGTCGAGCCGGGGCGGCCGTCCCCGCCGGGTATGCCCGCGAACGGCATGAACACGTCGGAGAACGTGTTGCGCCACAGGAATTCCGCCTCGTGCAGCCGGTCCGCGAGATCGGGCTTCAGGGAGGCCGCGGTCGCCGTGACCCAGCCGTGCAGGCCCGGGTGGTGGCCGGGCTCGGAGAGCGCGTGCAGGGCCAGGCCCAGCTCGGCGAGCGGCGAGATCGCGAAGCCGATGCGCTCGGGCGGCAGGCCCGTGATGTCGATGGTCACGCTCATGGGCCCATGGTGCACCGCGGCACTGACACAGCGGCCGTCGATTGACGCTCCCCGTCAATCGACGGCGCTGGTCAGGGCCTCATTTGACGCGGCTCGTCAATCGGCGCGACGTCCGGCCGGAACAGGTTCACCGTGGAGGCATGGACGTGATGCAGCAGCACATGATCGACAGCTACCGCGCGGCCCGGCTCGGCGCTCCCGCGCCGCCGGTGCCGGGCACGCACGACGTGGCGGTCCTGCGCGGGATGCGGGACTACCGCCGTTTCGAGTCGGTCCTGGCGGGCCGGCTCGCCACGGGCCGGCTGCGGGCGGCGCTTGCCCGTCTGTTCGCCCCGCAGCACCCCCGCCACCACCCGCCCGCCTGCCGCTGAGCAGGCACGGCCCGAGCCGCGCCCGAGCCCCCGGGTGCGGCACCTCCGAAACCCCGCTACGGCAGCAGCCGTACGAACTCCGTCACCGCGGCCCGTACGTCCTCGGCGGTCCACGCGAGGCCCGGCGCGTTCACCGTGACCTCGGTGACCGCGACGCCGACCGGGCCCGAGGGGTTAGCGAACCAGCGGCGGAACAGGCAGACGCCGCTCTCCTCGGCCTGCCGGAGCGCGGCGGTGTTCAGGACCTCGACCTCGTACGGCAGCCACACCTGGAACTGGTGGGTGTGCGGCGGCTCGGGGTGCACCCGGAACCACGGCACGCCCGCCTCGGCGAGGCCCTCCTTCAAGGCTGCGGCGACGACCTTGGCGTGGGCCACGTACGAGGGGAGTTCGGGCAGCTCCTTGCGCAGGCCGAGCAGGCCCGAGAGGGCGGCCGGGAACTGCTGGAAGAGCTGACCGCCGTAGCGGTGGCGCCAGGTGCGGGCCTCGGCGATCAGCGACTCGGAGCCCACCAGGACGGCGCCGGACAGGCCGCCCAGCGTCTTGTAGAAGGACACGTACACGCTGTCCGCGAGGCCCGCGATCTCCCGTAGGGGGCGGCCGAAGTGGGCGGTGGTCTCCCAGATCCGGGCGCCGTCGAAGTGCACCACGGCGTCGCGTTCCCGGGCCGCCTCCACCACGGCGACCAGTTCGTCCCAGGTGGGCAGCACGAACCCGGCGTCGCGCAGCGGGAGCTCCAGCATCAGCGTGCCGAACTGCTCCTCGAAGTCGAGCACCTCCGTCGCGTTCGGCAGCCGGGGCTCGTCCGTCGGGTGCACCGTACGCAAGCCGCTGAGCTGCCCGAACGCCTGGCGCTCATGGACCTCGGGGTGGGCGAGCGGGTGCAGGGCGACCGTCGGACTGCCGGTGCGGGCCGCCCAGCAGCGCAGCGCGACCTGCTGGGCCATCGTGCCGGTGGGGAAGAAGGCGGCGGCCGGGAAGCCGAGCTCCTCGGCGGTGCGGCGCTCCAGCTCGCTCACCGCGCCGTTGCCGTAGATGTCGGCGAACTCGTCCAGGTCGTAGACCTCGGCGCCGTCCGCCAGAAGGGCCGTCAGGCGCTCCGCGAGGGTGTGGTCGACCGTCTGCTCCGCCAGCGTGCGTTCGGCGCTCCTGAAGACGGCCAAGCGGCGCTGGTGGGCCTGATCCGGGGTTTCCTCCACCGTCCCGCCCGGGGCACCGGAGGTGGATTCGGGGAGGGGATTCCGCTCGGTTTCTGCCATGGGTTCTGCCATGGGGCGATGATCGCCCACACCCTGTGGACGACCAAAGGGGTTTCCGGGCCCTGGGCGTAGCATGACGGAGCCGTTTGATTTTGGTTTGGCGTCCGGTACCCCTCGCGGACTGGAACGGAAGGCCCCCACCGCGTGAACGCACCACCAGAGCACCGCCACGAACACAGCCCGGCGGACCGCCCCGCCCGCCTCACCGTGGGCGTCGTCGGCGCGGGCCGGGTCGGCCCCGCGCTCGCCGCGTCCCTCCAGCTGGCCGGGCACCGCCCGGTCGCGGTCTCCGGCGTCTCCGACGCGTCGGTGCGCAGGGCCGCGGCCCTGCTGCCCGACGTGCCGCTGGTCCCGCCCGCCGAGGTGCTCCAGCGCGCCGACCTCGTCCTGCTGACCGTCCCCGACGACGCGCTGCCGGGCCTCGTCGAGGGACTCGCCGAGACCGGCGCGGTCCGCCCGGGCCAGCTCCTGGTGCACACCTCCGGGCGGTACGGCACGGCCGTCCTCGACCCGGCCCGGCGGGCCGGCGCGCTGCCGCTCGCCCTGCACCCGGCGATGACGTTCACCGGGACGGGCGTGGACGTCCAGCGCCTGGCGGGCTGCTCGTTCGGCGTGACCGCGCCCGAGGAGCTGCGCCTGGCCGCCGAGGCGCTGGTCATCGAGATGGGCGGCGAGCCCGAGTGGATCGAGGAGGCGAACCGCCCGCTCTACCACGCGGCCCTCGCCCTCGGCGCGAACCACCTGGTCACGCTGGTCGCCCAGTCCATGGAGCTGCTGAGCCGGGCAGGCGTCGCCGCCCCCGACCGCATGCTCGGCCCGCTGCTCGGCGCGGCCCTCGACAACGCCCTGCGCTCGGGCGACGCGGCTCTGACCGGACCGGTCGCGCGCGGCGACGCCGGCACGGTCGCCGCCCACGTCGCCGAGCTGCGCAAGCACGCGCCGGCCACGGTCGCCGGATACCTCGCGATGGCCCGTACGACCGCCGACCGGGCGCTCGCCCACGGACTGCTGAAGCCCGAGCTCGCCCAGGACCTGCTCGGGGTGCTCGCCGAAGGGGAAGCCCGATGACCGCCCAGTCACCTCAGCCGGGCCGGCCGGCCCGGACCGCCCGGACCGCCCTCGTCCGTACGGCCTCGGAGCTCGCGGCCCTTGAGCGGACCGGCCGCCGGGCCGTCGTCATGACCATGGGCGCGCTCCACGAGGGCCACGCCACCCTGATCCGTACCGCGCGGCAGCTGGCCGGCGCCGACGGGCAGGTCGTGGTCACCGTGTTCGTCAACCCGCTGCAGTTCGGCGCGGGCGAGGACCTGGACCGCTATCCGCGCACCCTGGACGCGGACCGCGCGATCGCCGAACGCGAGGGCGCCGACGCCGTGTTCGCGCCCTCCGTGGACGAGGTCTATCCCGGCGGCGAGCCCCAAGTGCGCGTCACGGCGGGGCCCATGGGTGAGCTCCTGGAGGGCGCCGTGCGGCCCGGCCACTTCGACGGCATGCTGACCGTCGTCGCCAAGCTGCTCCACCTGACCGCGCCCGACCTCGCCCTGTACGGCCAGAAGGACGCCCAGCAGCTGGCGCTGATCCGGCGCATGGTGCGCGATCTGAACTTCCCCGTGGAGATCGTCGGCGTGCCGACGGTGCGCGAGGACGACGGGCTCGCCCTGTCCAGCCGCAACCGCTACCTCGACCCGGCCGAACGCACCGCGGCCCGCGCCCTGTCCCGCGCGCTGTTCGCGGCCCGCGACCGGCTCGCCGCCGAGCACGCCCTGCACGCGCGGGCCGCCGCCGGGGGCGCGGTCTCGGGCCGGGCCGACGCGCTCACCGCGATCGGCGAGGCCCGCGCCGCGGCCGACGCCCACGCGGTCGCCGCGGCCGCACCGTCCCCCGCGTCGATCAAGGCCGTCGCCCAGGGCGTGCTCGACGAGGCGGCCAAGGTCGAACCCCCGGTCGTGACCGACTACTTGGCGCTGGTCGACCCGTCGACGTTCACCGAGGCCCCCGAGGGGTTCGAGGGCGAGGCGATCCTCGCGGTCGCCGCCCGCGTCGGCACCACGCGCCTCATCGACAACATCCCGCTCACGTTCGGAGCACCGGCATGACAAGCACCGGAATACGGCTCGACGCCCCCGCACCCGGCTGGGCCATCGACGCGGACGTCGTGGTCGTCGGCTCCGGCGTCGCGGGCCTGACCGCCGCGCTGCGCTGCACGGCGGCGGGCCTCGCCACCGTCGTCGTCACCAAGGCCCGCCTGGACGACGGCTCCACGCGCTGGGCGCAGGGCGGCATAGCGGCCGCCCTCGGCGAGGGCGACACTCCCGAGCAGCACCTGGACGACACCCTGGTGGCCGGAGCGGGCCTGTGCGACGAGGACGCGGTACGCCTCCTGGTCACCGAAGGCCCGGACGCCGTACGGCGGTTGATCGCCACCGGAGCCCACTTCGACACCGACGACTCGGGCGCGATCTCGCTGACCCGCGAGGGCGGCCACCACCGGCGCCGCATCGCGCACGCGGGCGGCGACGCCACCGGCGCCGAGATCTCCCGCGCGCTCGTCGAGGCCGTCCGCACCCGGGCGGTGCGCACCATCGAGAACGCCCTCGTCCTCGACCTCCTGAAGGACGAACGCGGGCGCACCGCGGGCATCACCCTGCACGTCATGGGAGAGGGCCAGCACGACGGCGTCGGCGCGGTGCGCGCGCCCGCGGTGGTCCTCGCGACCGGCGGCATGGGCCAGGTGTTCTCGGCGACCACCAACCCGCCCGTGTCCACGGGCGACGGCGTGGCCCTCGCGCTGCGCGCGGGCGCCGAGATCTCCGACCTCGAATTCGTCCAGTTCCACCCCACGGTCCTGTTCCTCGGCGCGGACTCGGAGGGCCAGCAGCCGCTGGTCTCGGAGGCCGTACGCGGCGAAGGCGCCCACCTCGTGGACGCGGCCGGCACCCGCTTCATGCTCGGTCAGCACGAGCTGGCCGAGCTCGCCCCGCGCGACATCGTGGCCAAGGCCATCACCCGCCAGATGCAGGCGCAGGGCGCCGAGCACATGTACCTGGACGCCCGGCACTTCGGCGCCGAGATGTGGGAGCAGCGCTTCCCGACGATCCTGGCCGCCTGCCGCTCGCACGGCATCGACCCGGTGACCGAGCCGGTCCCGGTCGCCCCCGCCGCGCACTACGCGTCCGGCGGCATCCGCACCGACCTGCGCGGCCGCACCACGGTGCCGGGCCTGTACGCGTGCGGCGAGGTCGCCTGCACCGGAGTCCACGGCGCCAACCGGCTCGCCTCCAACTCCCTCCTGGAGGGCCTGGTCTTCGCCGAGAACATCGCGGCGGACATCGCTGCGAGCGCCGCGCGGACCGGCGCGGCAGGTATCGACGGGGGTGCCTCAACTCCCGTACAGGACAAGGCGGTTGACGCGGACAAGGTGCTTGGTGCCGAGCCGCACGGCGAGCCCGTGCCGCTGCTCGACCCGGCCGCCCGCATCCAGATCCAGCGGATCATGACCGAAGGCGCCGGTGTGCTGCGCTCCGCCGACAGCCTCGCCGAGGCGGCCGGCCGCCTGGAGACGATCCGCGCGGACGAGCACAAGGCCGCGGTACCGGGCGTCGAGGCGTGGGAGACCACCAACCTGCTGCTCGTCGCCCGGGTCCTGGTCGCCGCGGCCGCCGCCCGCGAGGAGACCCGCGGCTGCCACTGGCGCGAGGACCGGCCCGACCGCGACGCGGCCTGGCAGCGCCACCTCGTCGTCCGCATCACCCCCGAGCGGTCCCTGGACATCCGCCCCACCGCCAGCGCCACCTTCCCCCCGACCGTCGCCGCCACCCCCCTGGAGCCGTAACCGTGAGCACGCCCGAGGAACTCCGTCCCCAGCCGGTGGACGTCCCCCTGATCCAGATCGGTGCGCCCGCCCAGGGCGGCGGCTGCGGCGACGACTGCGGCTGCGGCGGCGAGGAGGTGTACGAGTGCGGGCTCGACCCCGCGCTCGCCGCCCTGCTCGCCGAGTCGGGCCTGGACCCCGTCCAGGTCGAGGACATCGCGCACCTCGCCATCGAGGAGGACCTGGACGGCGGCGTGGACGTCACGTCGGCGGCCACCGTCCCCCAGGACGCCGTCGCCACCGGCGACTTCACGGCCCGCGAGGCCGGCACGGTCGCGGGCCTGCGCGTCGCCGAGGCGATCCTGTCCATCGTCTGCACGGAGGAGTTCGAGGTCGAGCGGCACGTCGCGGACGGCGACCGTGTCGAGGCCGGCCAGAAGCTCATCAGCGTCACGACCCGCACCCGCGACCTGCTGACCGGCGAGCGCAGCGCGCTCAACCTGTTGTGCCGCCTGTCCGGCATCGCGACCGCCACCCGCGCCTGGGCGGACGCCCTCGAAGGCACCGGCGCCAAGGTCCGCGACACCCGCAAGACCACCCCGGGCCTGCGCGCCCTGGAGAAGTACGCGGTCCGCTGCGGCGGCGGCGTCAACCACCGCATGTCCCTGTCGGACGCGGCCCTGGTCAAGGACAACCACGTGGTGGCCGCGGGCGGCGTCGCCGAGGCCTTCAAGGCCGTACGCGACCGCTTCCCGGACCTGGCCATCGAGGTCGAGGTCGACACCCTGGCCCAGGTCACCGAGGTCCTGGACGCCGGGGCCGACCTGATCCTGCTCGACAACTTCACCCCGGCCCAGACGGCCGAGGCGGTCGCCCTCGTAGCGGGCCGCGCGATGCTCGAATCCTCGGGCCGCCTCACCCTGGCCAACGCCGCCGAGTACGCCGCCACCGGCGTCGACTATCTGGCGGTGGGCGCCCTCACCCACTCCTCGCCGATCCTCGACATCGGCCTGGACCTGCGCGAGGCCGGCCAGGAGGGCTCGGCCTGATGCTGCTCACCATCGACGTCGGCAACACCCACACCGTCCTCGGCCTGTTCGACGGCGAGGAGGTCGTCGAGCACTGGCGGATCTCCACCGACGCCCGCCGCACCGCGGACGAGCTGGCCGTGCTGCTCAACGGCCTGATGGGCACCCACCCGATGCTCGGCGCGGAGCTCGGCGACGGCATCGAGGGCATCGCGATCTGCGCGACCGTGCCGTCCGTCCTGCACGAGCTGCGAGAGGTGACCCGCCGCTACTACGGCGACGTCCCCGCGATCCTGGTGGAGCCGGGCATCAAGACGGGCGTGCCGGTCCTGACCGACAACCCCAAGGAGGTCGGCGCCGACCGCATCGTCAACTCGATCGCCGCCGTCGAGCTCTACGGCGGCCCGGCGATCGTCGTCGACTTCGGCACGGGCACGACGTTCGACGCGGTCAGCGCGCGCGGCGAGTACATCGGCGGCGTCATCGCCCCCGGCATCGAGATCTCCGTCGACGCGCTCGGCATCAAGGGCGCCCAGCTCCGCAAGATCGAGGTGGCCCGCCCCCGCTCGGTGATCGGCAAGAACACCGTCGAGGCCATGCAGGCCGGCATCGTGTACGGCTTCGCGGGCCAGGTCGACGGCGTCGTCAAGCGCATGAAGCGCGAACTGGTCGGCCCCGACGGCGACCCGGACGACGTCACCGTCATCGCGACCGGCGGCCTCGCCCCGATGGTGCTCGGCGAGGCCGAGGAGATCGACGAGCACGAGCCGTGGCTGACCCTGATCGGCCTGCGCCTCGTGTACGAGCGCAACGTCTCGCGTTCCTGAGGCGGCGGCCGGGCGCGCCGGGACCCTCCCGACAACGCGCCCGGCATCGGCCTGTTAAGCGGATTTTGTCCATTTAGGACGTATCGTCGCCGCATGCCCACGCCATACGGATCCCGAGGCGGCATGGCGTTCGGCGCGGACGAGCTGCGAGTGCTCCGACGCGCCCTCGCCATCGCCCTGCACCCCACCGCCGTCAAGGACCAGGACATCCAGGCCTGCATGCGCCTGGCCGACGCCGTGGACGAGGCCGTCCGCGAGGCGGACCGGCTGCGCGCCTTCCTCCTGGCCGACCTCGCCCGTTACCGTGACGCGCTGCCCGGCTCGCTGCCCGGCTACACCGAGCTTCTCCAGGACGCCCTGGCGGCCGGCTACGACCCCGGGCCCGACGACCTGGCCGCCCTGCGCGCACTGCGCTCGGACCCGGTCTGCGCGGCCCTCCTGGAGCGCTGCCGGCAGCTCGCGGAACGCTCGGTGCGGGCCCGCCTGGCCGGCCGCGTGGCCTCCGCTCCCGCTCAGCGCACCCGGCTCCTCACGCTGGTCGACGGGGGCGCCGCGGACAAGGGCAGGGGCAAGGACAAGTCCGCCGAGCCGCGCCCCGGTACCCCGGCCCGCCCCGCACCCGCGCATCCCGCCCCCGACCGCCCCGTACCGAAGCCCTCCGAGGTCTTCCCGCCGCGCCGCCGGCCCACGCCCCCGTCGGAGGAACGCCGGGCGGGCTAGCTACCCTGTCGGTATGGACTACGTTTCCGCGCTTCTGCCCCCCGTGGTGATGGCCATCTTCTTCATCGCGCTCGTCGTGACGATCGTGAAGAGCCAGGGTGGTCCCAACAAGGGCAAGGAGGACGCGGCCGTGGACGGCGCGCTCGCCCGCGCCGAGGCCGCCCAGCAGAAGCCCGCCGCCTCCTGACCGCACGGTCCGGAGGGCAGACACAGCAGGGGCGCACGGGTATTTCCCCCCGTGCGCCCTTTTTGCTGCGCGCTAACTGCAAATAACCTGCTATTCGCGACATCTGCCACTATGGTGCAGATGTGCCCCGTCAATTGGGAGAGCTGGAAGACGCCGTCATGACCCGCGTCTGGCAGTGGAACCGTCCGGTGACCGTCCGGGAAGTCCTCGAAGACCTTCAGCAGGAACGGTCCATCGCGTACACCACGGTCATGACCGTAATGGACAATCTCCATCAGAAGGGCTGGGTCCGCCGGGAAGTCGACGGGCGGGCCTATCGATATACGGCGGTCTCCACACGCGCCGCGTACGCCGCGGCCCTGATGAACGAAGCCTGGTCCCAGAGCGACAACCGGGCGGCCGCACTCGTCGCCTTCTTCGGCATGATGTCCCCCGAGGAGCGCGAAGCGCTGCGTGATGCCGTACGGATGGTGCAGGAGCCGGAACCCGAACGGGACCGCGAAGCCGAACACGGATCCGAAGAGTCCCAAGAGGGCGATGCGTCCGGGGACAGTACGGGGCGATAGCGTCCAGGCATGTCTTATCCCGCCGCGAATGCGGTCACCGTCCGCCGGGCCAGGACCGGCGATGTACCGGCCGTGCGAAGCCTTCTCGACGCGTACGTCGGCGACGGGATCCTGCTCGACAAAGCAACGGTCACCCTTTACGAGTCCATCCAGGAGTTCTGGGTGGCGGAACGCGACTCGGACGCCCGGGTGGTGGGCTGCGGGGCGCTGCACGTGATGTGGGAAGACCTCGCCGAAGTGCGCACTCTTGCCGTGGACCCCGAGTTCCACGGCTACGGTATCGGGCATCTCGTACTCGGCAAGCTGCTCCAGACCGCCCGCTGGCTCGGAGTGCGCCGGGTTTTCTGCCTTACCTTCGAGGTCGCCTTCTTCACGAAGCACGGGTTCACGGAGATCGGCGAGACTCCGGTCGATACCGTCGACACAGATGTCTACAGCGAGCTGCTGCGCTCCTATGACGAGGGCGTCGCGGAGTTCCTCGGTCTCGAACGAGTGAAGCCGAACACCTTGGGCAACACCCGGATGCTTCTGCACCTGTGATCGGGGAACCGGCGGGAAGCTGTCGGAACCCTATGTCCGAATCGCGTACGTTTCCCGCGGTGCAAGGATCCTGAACCTCTCCAGGGGGTTTGTGTTTTCCAGGCAAAAGCGGTTTCCTTTCCGCGTACTGCATTTTCGATGAAAGGAAATCCGGTGGCACAGAAGGTTCAGGTCCTTCTTGTCGATGACCTCGACGGTGGCGAGGCTGACGAGACCGTGACGTTCGCTCTTGACGGGAAGAGCTTCGAGATCGACCTCACCACCGCCAACGCGGACAAGCTCCGGGGTCTCCTTGAGCCGTACGTGAAGAGCGGCCGGCGTACCGGTGGCCGCGCGGCGGGCGGTCGCGGCAAGGCCCGTGGCGCACTGCTCGGTACCGGCAACCAGAACACTGCCGAGATCCGCAAGTGGGCCAAGGAGCAGGGTTACAACGTGAACGACCGCGGACGCGTCCCGGCCGAAATCCGTGAGGCCTACGAGAAGCAGAACGGCTGAGTTCCCGCGTTCCCCGCACCACCTGGGGATTTCGCGTGAAACAACCGGGCCCGGTGGCATTCCGTCGCCGCCGCGGCCACCAGCCTCACCAGGCTGAGGCCTGCGGCGCGACCGCCCGGCAGGGTCTGAGGGCCCTGGGAAGCGCCCGTTTCACCGGCACCACCGCACTGAGTGAATCCGGTGAAAGACGGCAGCCGAGCTTCCACCTCGCACCCGGGCTCGGGGGGTCGCAGCCATACGGCGGCCCCCCGCGGGCCTGCCCATCCCGGCGGCACGGGTGCGGTGATCCGGCCCCCGGCGCCGACGGCCATCAGATCGAGGCCGACGCCGCCCCACTCCAGCCAGTCGAGCAGCCCCGGCAGCTCGTCCGCGCTGCCGGCCGCCACGAGCAGCCGCATCCGGCGCCCCGCGAGGGCGACGGGACCCGTCCGCTCGTACCGCTTCAGCAGGGCGAATCCGGCGGTCGCCGGGAGTTCCAGGACGTCGAAGCGCAGTCCGGTGAGCAGGTGGACGGGGGGCCCGGCCGCGACGGCCCAGCCGAGCTCCCACTCGTACCACTGCGCGAGCGGGACATCCAGGGGAGCGCGGGGTGCCGGCACGGTGAAGGCCATGCCCGGAGCAACTGGAGAAACGGCACGGGGTTACGCTGGGTTCCCGACCGATCGCGCTCCGTCGCGGAATGTGCGGCGCGTGGGGGTGTGATCGGGCGCAAGGTTGTTCGCCCGTAGCTTACGGAACCGGGGTGCGCCGCATGGAGTGTCAGTCCGGACGGGTAAGACATTCCTAGTGGGGAGGGGCGACACGCTCGTCAGGCGGTCTCACGTTCGCCATCGGCGTACTGGAGACAGGGGTATCTGCCTGGCCTGCGGGAACATCGTCTCGCACCATCGGGTTGGAGCAGTTGTCGGCTGTTCGGGCCGGGAGGCAATGAACGGGTGTCGGCAGTTGGAATGAGCTGTCCCGCCCTGCGGGACTAGCATGCGGAAGGACAGGGAGGGGACCGCCCCCTTACTGCCCGACCGCTCTGAGGAGCGATTAACGATGTTCGAGAGGTTCACCGACCGCGCGCGGCGGGTTGTCGTCCTGGCTCAGGAAGAAGCCCGGATGCTCAACCACAACTACATCGGCACCGAGCACATCCTCCTGGGCCTGATCCACGAGGGTGAGGGTGTCGCCGCTAAGGCCCTGGAGAGCCTCGGGATTTCGCTCGAGGCGGTCCGCCAGCAGGTGGAGGAGATCATCGGCCAGGGCCAGCAGGCCCCGTCCGGGCACATCCCCTTCACGCCCCGTGCCAAGAAGGTCCTGGAGCTGTCGCTCCGCGAGGCCCTCCAGCTCGGCCACAACTACATCGGCACCGAGCACATCCTGCTCGGCCTGATCCGCGAGGGCGAGGGCGTCGCCGCCCAGGTCCTCGTGAAGCTGGGCGCCGATCTCAACCGGGTGCGGCAGCAGGTCATCCAGCTGCTCTCCGGCTACCAGGGCAAGGAAGCCGCCACGGCCGGCGGCCCTGCGGAGGGCACCCCCTCCACGTCCCTGGTGCTCGACCAGTTCGGCCGCAACCTGACGCAGGCCGCTCGCGAATCCAAGCTCGACCCGGTCATCGGGCGCGAGAAGGAGATCGAGCGCGTCATGCAGGTCCTGTCGCGCCGTACCAAGAACAACCCGGTGCTCATCGGCGAGCCCGGCGTCGGCAAGACCGCCGTCGTCGAGGGCCTCGCCCAGGCGATCGTCAAGGGCGAGGTGCCCGAGACGCTCAAGGACAAGCACCTGTACACGCTGGACCTCGGCGCCCTGGTCGCCGGATCCCGCTACCGCGGTGACTTCGAGGAGCGCCTGAAGAAGGTCCTCAAGGAGATCCGCACCCGCGGCGACATCATCCTGTTCATCGACGAGCTCCACACCCTGGTGGGTGCGGGTGCCGCCGAGGGCGCGATCGACGCCGCGAGCATCCTCAAGCCGATGCTGGCCCGTGGTGAGCTCCAGACCATCGGTGCCACCACGCTCGACGAGTACCGCAAGCACCTGGAGAAGGACGCCGCTCTTGAGCGCCGCTTCCAGCCCATCCAGGTCGCCGAGCCGTCGCTGCCGCACACCATCGAGATCCTCAAGGGTCTGCGCGACCGCTACGAGGCCCACCACCGCGTCTCGATCACGGACGAGGCCCTCGTCCAGGCCGCGACGCTGGCCGACCGGTACATCTCGGACCGCTTCCTGCCGGACAAGGCGATCGACCTGATCGACGAGGCCGGCTCCCGGATGCGCATCCGCCGGATGACCGCGCCGCCGGACCTCCGCGAGTTCGACGAGAAGATCGCGGGCGTGCGCCGCGACAAGGAGTCGGCCATCGACTCCCAGGACTTCGAGAAGGCGGCCTCTCTCCGCGACAAGGAGAAGCAGCTGCTCGCCGCGAAGGCCAAGCGCGAGAAGGAGTGGAAGGCCGGCGACATGGACGTCGTCGCCGAGGTCGACGGCGAGCTGATCGCCGAGGTCCTGGCCACGGCCACGGGCATCCCGGTCTTCAAGCTCACCGAGGAGGAGTCCTCGCGGCTGCTCCGCATGGAAGACGAGCTGCACAAGCGCGTCATCGGCCAGAAGGACGCCATCAAGGCGCTCTCGCAGGCCATCCGCCGTACCCGTGCAGGCCTGAAGGACCCGAAGCGCCCCGGCGGTTCGTTCATCTTCGCGGGCCCGTCCGGTGTCGGTAAGACCGAGCTGTCCAAGACGCTCGCCGAATTCCTCTTCGGCGACGAGGACGCGCTGATCTCCCTCGACATGTCGGAGTTCAGCGAGAAGCACACGGTTTCCCGCCTCTTCGGTTCGCCCCCCGGTTACGTGGGTTACGAAGAGGGCGGCCAGCTCACCGAGAAGGTGCGCCGCAAGCCGTTCTCCGTCGTCCTCTTCGACGAGGTCGAGAAGGCCCACCCCGATATCTTCAATTCCCTGCTCCAGATTCTGGAAGACGGTCGCCTGACCGACTCCCAGGGCCGGGTCGTGGACTTCAAGAACACGGTCATCATCATGACGACCAACCTCGGGACCCGGGACATCTCCAAGGGCTTCAACCTGGGCTTCGCCGCCCAGGGCGACGTCAAGACCGGCTACGAGCGCATGAAGGCCAAGGTCAACGAGGAGCTGAAGCAGCACTTCCGCCCCGAGTTCCTCAACCGTGTCGACGACACGGTGGTCTTCCACCAGCTGACCGAGGAAGACATCATCCAGATCGTCGACCTCATGATCGCCAAGGTGGACGAGCGCCTCAAGGACCGCGACATGGGCATCGAGCTCAATGCCGAGGCCAAGTCGCTGCTCGCCAAGAAGGGCTACGACCCGATCATGGGCGCCCGGCCGCTGCGCCGGACGATCCAGCGGGAGATCGAGGACATCCTCTCCGAGAAGATCCTCTTCGGTGAGCTGCGCCCCGGTCACATCGTGGTCATCGGCACCGAGGGCGAGGGTGAGGAGAAGAAGTTCACCTTCCGCGGCGAGGAGAAGTCGGCGCTGCCCGACGTCCCGCCGATCGAGGACGCGGCCGCAGGCGGCGCGGGTCCGAACCTGAGCAAGGAGGCGTAGTCCTCTTCGGAGGCCTTGCCTGAAGGGGCTGCCCCGGCTCGTACATCGCGTACGGACCGGGGCAGCCCCTTTTTGCCGCCCCGGTGAGACTCTTCAACTCGCCTGGTGGATCAGGGGAGTTCGGGTGGCGGGGGCCCGCCGTTGACCGTGACCGTCAGGCCCGGGCGGCGCAGCAGGGCGGCCGGGTTCCAGGAGCCGGCCTGGACGGTGCCCACCGCGAGGTCCACCGTCGTCAGCGCGGGGAACACGGCGAGGACCGCGCCCAGGTCGCCGTCGGAGTTGGCGAGCCACAGGTCGAGGTGGCGGACGCTGGGCAGGGGCGCCACCCCGGCGAGCGCGGCCACCGAGCTGAGCGCGACGCCGAGCCGGGTGATGCCGGGTCGCCCGCGCACGTACGTCAGCAGTCGCCGGGTGGTCGCCGACGAGGAGGGGGCGAGTTCCAGGTAGTTGAGCGCGGGCCAGCGGCTCAGGGCGTCGAAACCGGCGACCTGGTCGGCCTCCAGGTGCAGGGTGGTGACGCCGCTCAGGACGGGCAGCTGGGCCAGATGCAGATCGGTGTTGCTGCCGAACAGCAGGGTGCGCAGGGCCGGGACCTCGCCCAGCGGGGACAGATCGACCTCCTGCGCCGATACGTCGAGCAGTCCGAGCGAGGTCAGACTTGGCAGCCGGGCGAGCTGGGTGAGGTCGCGCAGGCCCGAACCCCGCAGTACCTCCAGGTCTTCGAGGCGTTCCGCGCTGTCCCGGAGGAACGCCAGGTCGGTGAGGCTCTCGCAGCCGTTCAGGCGCAGGGCCGCCACCTTCCGGCCGCGCAGCGCCGCGTGCAGCTCGTCGGCCGTGAGGTCGGGCGGCACGGTGATCCACAGCCGGCGGGCGTCGGGAACGTGCGGGAGCTGGGCGAGCTGCCAGCGGGTCTCCACATGCAGCCGGGCCTCGCGCAGGTCGAGCTGGGCGAGCACTTCACGGGCGTACCGCTCGGCCGGGTAGCGCGACCACTCGGTGGCGAACAGGTCGACCGCGTCCGGGTGGGCCGCCGACCAGGCACGGGCGTGCTCGATGGACTCGGCGTTGCCGACCCGGTTGATGAGCCCGACGACGTTCGCCAGCGCCTCGGGGGGCGTCTCGCGCGGGGGCGGCAAGTGGTTGAGGACGCTCGGGCCGAGCCGGGCCAGAAGGGTGACGGTCTCCAGGTCGCGGGGCGGGAGCAGCGCCTTGATGTGCTCGCGGACCCGGCGGGCGGTCGTCTCGTCGAGGTAGGCCGCGTGCTGGGCGCAACGGGCCGCCAGGACGTGGATCTTGGCCTTGTCCTGGTGACTCTGGCGGCGGTTGCCCGCGTCCAGGAGGCCGTTGACGAGGACCGGCCGGTCGCGGCGGCCGCAGTGCCCGGCGGCGAGCAGGATCACGTCCTGCCACTGCTGCTCCTCGGAGGCGTGCCGCAGGAGTTCGCCCAGGTGGCCGTCCTCCACGAACTCCTTGGCGGCCAGGAAGTCCTGGAAGGTGCGGTGGGTGAACTGGAAGACGTCGTCGGCGCGTTCCTGGAGCAGCCCGCTCCGGTTGAGCAGGTGCCGCAGTACGTCCTCGGGGGTGCCCTGGCCGCGTACGTTCTCCATGCCCGACAGAGCCCGCTTGAGCTGGCGCAGCGCCTGGTCGCGGGAGAACTCCGACTGGCCCTCGCGCACCAGCCACACCGCGATCCGCTGGAGCAGTTCGGTGCACTCCTCCGCGCTGATCTGGATGCCCTCGGGCGCCTCGACCTTGCGCTGCTGGTCCCGGTTGCCGAGCAGCATCCGCAGGGCGGCCTCGTACAGCTTCCAGCGGGTGTCCGGCAGGAAGCCCTGGCGCAGCCGGTGCAGGGCGCAGATCACGGCGCACAGGAGCGGAGTGCGGGCGAGGCCCCGCAGGGCGCTGTTCTGTTTGAACTGCTCGGACAGGTCGCGTTCCAACTCGTCCAGGTCCTCGTGCGGGCCGCTGTCGAGGCGGGCCGCGCGGTGCCAGGCGGCGATGAACGCGGTGATGTCCTCGTCGTTCATCGGGAGCAGCCTGAGCTCCTCGAAGCCCGCGTACTTCAGCCAGTCGGGCTCGACGGCCATCGGCCGCACCGTCACCACGCAGCGGGTGCGCGGATAGCGGTCCAGGAGGGCGGCGAGCCAGCGGTGCGCCTCCTCGCGGTCCTCCTGGGGCACCTCGTCCAGGCCGTCCACCAGGAGCAGCGCCTGTCCGGTCTTCAGGACGCGCCCGGCCCAGCCCTCGGGCGCCGCGTCCACCACCAGCCGTGCGGCGGTGGGGAGTTGGGCGGGCAGCGGGAAGGTGGCGCCCTGGGCGCGCAGGGTGCGCAGCGGCACCACGAACGGGACGAGCGCGTTCAGGTCCGCGAGGCCCGGGCCGAGCCGGCCGGCCGCCGCGTGCGCCGCCAGCCACCACACCAGGGTGGTCTTGCCGGCGCCCGCCTCGCCCCGGATGAGGACCCGGGGTCTGGAGGCGAGCAGGGCGTCGATGCGCTGCGGCGCGCTGTCCATCAGGGGGCGGCCCGCCTGCGGCGGCTCGGTCGCCTTGGGCCTGGCCTCCAGGCTCAGATAGGCGGTGTCCAGGTCCCACTCGGAGTCCCGCTTGTTCAGCTCGTCCAGGCCGAAGATCTTCGTCTTGCGGTACGAGGCGCCGATCGCCTCCGCGTACTCGTGCTCGTAGCGCTGGTCCTCCGGAGGCACGCCGGTGACCAGTTCGAGGCTGGGCAGCGCGGCCAGCGTGGCGAACGCGGCACGGAAGCCCTCCGAGGCGAAGATGCCCCGCAGCGGCACGCACACCACCCGGCGGTGGCCGCGCCCGCGCGGGATCTCCTTGACCAGGCCGAGCAGCGTCGCCGCCGCGAACAGAGGCGCGCCCGACAGGCCCGCGAGCGGCGAGCTGCCGTCCGCGCGCTCGGTGGCCGGCGGCCGGTGCAGCTCGCAGACCAGGTCGTCGCGCAGACTGCCCGCGACCGGCAGGACCGTACCCACGAACTGGTCGTAGTCGAGGTGGTGGTCCGCGCCGTAGCGCTGGATGTCGGGAAAGCCGATGATCTCGCAGCCGGGCAGCGACTGCGCGGTGTCGACGGTGCCGAGCCGCAGAAGCCCGGGAAGCAGCTCCTCGTCGCTGTAGATCAGCGCGGCGTCCAACTCGGCGTCCCGCCACAGGACTTGGGAGGTCACCTCGCCGATGGAGGGGTGGGCGAGCCGGACCGGCGGGGCGCCGGCCAGATTGTGCGCACAGGTCAGCACCAGCCACGGGGACACGATGACCCCGCTGCCCTGGCGTCCGTCGGACAGCACCGCCACGACCCGGTCGGCGGTCGTGGGCAGTCCCGTACTCACCGCGGCCCGCTCCCGAAGCCGCCGCCGGGCCGGTCGTTGCCGACCTTCCAGGCGGAGCCGTCGGTGGCGGCGTGCGGCTTGAGGGCGAAGGACACCTTGTGCGTACGTCCCGTGGTGCGCCCGGCGTCGGCGCCCGCGTCCACCACCCAGGCCCGGACCTTGAGGCCGCCCTTGATCTCTCTGCGGAGTTCGAGCGTGAACTCCATCTGGATGTCGCCGAGTTCGAAGACCAGCGGCTGCCCGGTGGCCCGGGCGGCGGCCTCGATGAGCTGGTCGCGTACGGATTCGATGGCGTCGGCCAGCTCGATCCCGTCGAATGCGTGCGTGTCGTCCTCATGCCTGTTACCGGTCATGATGCAACCCCCTCGCCTCGCCCCAATTCTGGCTCCGTGGACGGGAGTTGGGACAGGGGTGGGGGAGTTGTTAAGGGTCTGTGACAGGTTCCGTACCGGGCACGGTGACGGGTTCCGTGCGGGGTTCGGTGACAGGCCGGCCTGGGGATATTAGGTTGCTGCCTAATGGTCCTAGCAATTAGCGTCCCGTGGCATGAAGGCCGTAACCGAGCGGGACATCCGCGCATCGTTCATCAACTGCTCCAAGGGCGAGGCCGCGCGCCTGGCCGTGCCGCGCGACCTGGACGCCCGGACCTGGGACGACCTGGACTTCCTGGGCTGGCGCGAGTCGTCGGCGCCGGACCGCGCCAACCTGGTCACCGAGCACGCCGGCCGGCTCATAGGCGTGGCCCTGCGCTACCCCTCCCGGCAACGGGGCCTGCTCCAGCGCAGCATGTGCTCGATCTGTCTGACGACGCACTCGGGCAGCGGCGTCTCCCTGATGACGGCCCGCCTCGCCGGGAAGGCGGGCCGGGAGGGCAACTCGGTGGGCATCTACATGTGCACGGACCTCGCGTGCTCGCTGTATCTGCGGGGGAAGAAGGTGCCCGAGGGCGTGGGCGGCCGGTTCGAGGAGTCGCTCACGTTGGAGGAGCAGGTGGAGCGGGCTCGGGGGAACCTGGTGGCGTTCTTGGGAAAGGTAGGCCTGCCAGCGTGATCTGGACCTCAGGGCGCAGTGCGCCGGCTCCGTGCAGCTCCCCCCAGGACTCGAAGTGAAGCGACCTCAGGTGCCGTGCCGCGGCCAGCGGGGTGAGGTCGATCTCCGGCGGCCCGGAGCGGACGATCAGCAGCTCGACGTTGGGGAAGCGATCGGGAATCCGTTCCAGGGCGGCCGCGGGCGTGTGCCCGTCGAGCCGGAGCGCCTTGACCGACGCGACGGGGTCCGCGGTCCGGTCCGAAGCCACCGACCGGCCGGAGACGCCGAGGAGGCGGAGCCGCGGCAGTTTGGCGAGAGCGGCCCAGTCGGCGGTGTTCACCGGGCTGTTCGTCGAGCCGAGATAGAGCGTGTCCAGAGCCTGGAAGCGGATCAGGCCGGCGAGGCCCGCGCGGTCGGCGGGGCTCGTGGCCGAGGACAGGTCGAGCGTGGTCAGCGGTGCCCCGGAGGGCAGGTCGACGAGCCGCCAGCGCCCGTCGCTCGCCTTGAGGGTGAGGCTCGTCAGACCGTCCAGGGCGACGAGCGGGCGCGGGTCGAGCCCGTGGGCCGCGTCCAGGTTCAGCGTGCGCAGCGGAAGGTTCGGCAGCTGGGTGAGATCGGTGAGCCGGGGGCACGCGTCGATCGCGAGATGGGCCAGCGAGTCGTGCCCCTCCAGGAACGACAGATTCCGCAGGGTCGTGTGGTCGCGGATCGTGAGGCCGGTCAGCCGGGCGGCCCTCGCGTACTCCCGCAGCGCCTCGCCCGGCAGATCGCCGCGCGCCTCCAGAAGCGGCCGGGTCCCCATCGCCCGCAGCGCGGCCAACTGCTCCTCTGACATCGCGCAGAAGTACAGGCCGGCGGGATCGAGCCGCGAGATGACCTCGTCGGCGTACTGCTGGGTGTCGAACTGGTGCCAGGACCAGGCGAGTTGGGAGCGCACGCCGATATACGGGTGCCGCGCGAAGCGGGCCATGAACGGGATGGCGCGGTCGGATCCGGTGTGGGACGCGGCCGTCACGACGTGCTCGGCGACGTCCCAGTCCAGTCCGTCCGGCCCCGGCAGCAGATCCAGGATCAGCGGGCCCGCCTGGGCGAGCGCCCGCGCGGCCCGGGAACTCAGCGGCGGGATCAGTCCGGCCGTACGCCGCTCAACCTCGCCCCGTACCGCCGGATCGAGCTCAGCCGCGTGCTCAAGGCACGTCGCGGCCAGCATGTGCACCCGCATGCGGACGGCCGACGATTCGTGACCGTCGCCGAAGGCGAGCAACTCCCCGAAGAGTTCCCGCCGTTCCCGCGGACGGGCGTGCGCCACGGCCATCCGGATGACGTCCTCCCACTGGTCGTCCGCCGCGTGGCGGACCAGCTCGCCCCATGCGCCCTCGTCGACCGCGGCCCGTGCGCCGAGGAAGTCCTGGAAGGTGCGGTGCACGAACTCGACCGTGCCGGGGCCCGGCTCGCGGAGCAGGCCGCTGCGGTGCAGGAAGTGGGTGTAGACGGCCGTCGCGCCGCCTATGCGGGCGATCTCGGGGACCGCCGGGAGCAGCTCGCCGATGATCTGCTCGGCGCGTGAACGGTCCATCTCGGTACGGCCGTTGCGGATCAGCCAGTACGCGATCCGCTGCAGCAGCTGGAGCTGCGGCTCCTCGCGCAGCTCGGGCAGGTCGCCCATGCTGCGCTCGCGGTCCCGGCGGGTCAGCAGCATGGTGAGGGCCGCGTCGTACAGGTCCTTCCTGCCGTACGGGAGGAAGCCCCGGCGGTCCCGGTGCAGGGCGCAGATCAGGCCGCACATCAGCGGGTTGGTGGCGAGCCGGCCGAGGTCGGACTTGGTGCGTACGGAGTCCAGGAGCTGCGCCTCGTACGCCGCCAGGACCTCGTCGTCGGTACCGGTCCGCGCGGCCTTGTGCCAGCGGCCGATGAACGCGGCCACGCCCGACGGGCTCATCGTGGACATGGTCAGCTCCGCGAAGTCCTCATCGCCGAGCCAGTCCTCGCGCACGGCCGAAGGGCGGGACGTGACGAGCCAGCGGTTGCCGGGGAAGGCGCCGAGGAGGTCGCCGAGCCAGCCGCGGGTGCGGGCGCGTTCGGCGTCGGGGATCTCGTCGATGCCGTCCACAAGGACCAGGCCCCGGCCCGCCGTGAGCACCCGGGACTCCCAGCCGGGCGGCTGCTCGCCGGCCAGTGGGGAGCCGACGGCGGCGAGGAAGTCCCTGGGTGCGGGCAGCCGTTCGCCGTGCCGGGTCAGGGTGCGCAGCGGCAGCACGAAGGGGATCCGGTCGCGCAGATACGTCATCCGGCCGCCCGGGTCGGTGTCGTCCGGCCGGGCCGCGCTGACCGCGAGCCACTGCACCAGGGTGGTTTTGCCGGAGCCCGCCTCGCCGCGCAGCAGGACGCGCTCGCGGTCGGCGAGGGCCTGGTCGGCGGCCATGGGCAGGCAGGGGGCCGACGCCTGGGGCCCTTGCTCGGGGAAGCGGTCGATACGGGCGGCGAGCAGCCCCGGGTGCTGTTCGTAGCGGGTGGCGGAGGTGCGCAGCTGGTCGGCGAGCTCGGCGCGCGGCGCGACGGCGGTGGCCTCCAGGCTCAGAGCCTGTGTCTAAACCCCGCCCGGGCCCGTGGCGCCTGGCACGCACGCTCGCGGCGTTGCCGAAACGCCCTAGTAGCTCCTCCCCCAAGGTCTTGAAGACCAGGGGGTACCCCCATCGAGGACCTTCCGGCGCCTTGCGATCGCACGCACCAGACGCCGCGGTCTGATCCGGACGGGGTTTAGACACAGGCTCTGACCCTCTCGCTGCCCTTCATGATGGTCTTCCCCGGCCAGCCCGGGCCGCTGTTCGGCGTCCTGTTCCGCATCGCCGGCGCGATACTGCTCTGCACCTCGGTGCACTGGACCGCCACCCAGAAGACCACCGGCGTACTGCTTGCCGCAGTCCTGCCGAGTGCCGTCATCGCCACCTCGAACCTGTCCGGCGGCGGCCCGGCAGTCGGCACCCAGGCCCTCCTGGCCAACCTGGCCATGCTCGCCCTGATGGCCGGCACGGCGGCATGGCTCTGGCGAGCCCGCCGGGCCGCTGCGTCCTGAGAGCCTGCCCTGCGCCGGACCGCCCGTCCATGGCTGACGGTGCCGCACCGAACGATCAGCCGTGATCGTGCACCCGGCGCGGACCAGTGCTTGAGTGGAGGTGAGGTCGCATCGGCGGACAGATCATGGGCCGGCCTTCTCTGCGTACGCCGCTCCGGGACCGCCCGGTCAGTCCATGGAGGATGGAGGCTGCTCATGCCCACAGTCAGTGGCCCGTACGCGCCCGGCACCCCTTGCTGGGTCGATCTGATGGTTCCCGATCAGCAGGCGGCTCTCGACTTCTACCGTGATCTGTTCGGCTGGCAGGGAGAGGTGGGAGCGCCCGAAACCGGCGGCTACGCGCTCTGTTCGTTGAACGGCCAACCGGTCGCCGGGATCATGGCCGCGATGAACCCGGACGGCAGCACGCCCGACCCGATGCCGCCGGCCGTGTGGACGACCTACCTCGCCACCGCCGACCTCGACGCCACGGAGAAGAAGAGCGCGAGCAACGGCGGCCGGGTGATGGTGCCCGGCATGGACGTCATGACGCTCGGCCGGATGGCAGTCGCGAGCGACCCCACAGGCGCTGTCTTCGGCCTCTGGCAGGCCAGGGACTTCCCGGGCGCGGGCATCGTCAACGAGCCCGGCGCGTTCATCTGGAACGAGCTCAACACCAGCGACACGGACACTGCCTCGTCCTACTACTCCACGACGCTGGGCATCACCGCCGTCCCGATCGAGGACGCGGACGGCTACTTCGCGCTCAACGTGGACGGCCGGACCGTCGGCGGCATGCAGGCCCTCTCCGGCATTGCCGGCCTGCCGCCGGGCACGCCCTCGCACTGGCTGACGTACTTCGCGGTCGACAACACCGACAGCACGGTCGATGCGCTGGTGACGGCGGGTGGCACCGTCCTCAAGCCGCCGTTCGACATGATGGCGGGCCGTATGGCCGTCGTGCAGGATCCACAGGGCGGGGCTTTCGCGGTCATCAACGCGACCGGGCCTGAACCCACCTGATCTCCCCACCCCGACGGCGCGGCGCACATCACCGACGGCTGCGGCCCCGGTACGCGGTCAACGGCACGCCGACCGGTCCGATGGCTCGCAGACGATTGCAATATGACGGAGTGTCAGATATGACGGAACGTCAGCGGGCCGGTGAAGCTCGCGGGAAGGGGAGCGACCACGGGAAAGGGAGGGGTTCATGGGGACGCCAGGACGCCGGGACGACCGGGGGCAACGCGTCGGCGTGCTCCGGGGCGCGAGGCGCCCTGGCAGCCGCTCCTCTCGATCGGTAAGGTCGGCCCCCGCGCGACCCCCCACCACCCCGCGTCCCCATGTCAACCCACGCCCCGCATCGGCCATCAGCCCAAGTCCCCGTACCATCCCGCGTCCCCACGCCACCGCACGTCCCCGCATCAGCAGCCCAAGTCCCCGTATCAGCGCACGTCCCGGCAGTGGTACGAGCTCCACCCGCGGCCCGGGAGCGTCGGACGGCCCGGCCCCGGCCGTCCGGTGATCCCGCCGCCCCTGATCCCCCTGGGGCTCACCGCTGCCGCCACCCCCCTCGCAGCTTCATCGGTCTGATTCGGAGTGTTCATGACGCCCGTAGCGCCGAACCCTGAACTTGTCATCGGATTGAGCCCGTTAGGCCTGCCCGACCCGCGTCCCGTCGCCGCGGTCCGCCGGGCCGGCGGACTCGGAGTGCTGGATCTCGGGGCGGGCGACCGCCGTGCGAGAGAGGCGCTCGCGCGCGTACGGGACTGGACGGCGGGCGCGTTCGCCGTCCGCGTCGGGCCGGCCTGCGCGCTGACGCCCGATGAGGTCGCCGAGGAGTGTGGCGGCACCCTCCCGCCCGTGGTGCTCCTCGCCGTCGATGCCGACTGGAAGATCCGGCGACTGGCCGACGAATGCCGGGTGTTGGCGGAGGTCGGTGGTCGGGAGGAGGCGTGCCGGGCCGCGGCGGACGGTGCGTACGGGCTCGTGGCTCGTGGCAGCGAGTGCGGCGGTCGCGGCGGCGATCTGGGTACGTTCGTTCTCCTCCAGGCGCTGCTCGCCGACCCGGCGTACGACCTCCCCGTGTGGGCCTGTGGCGGCATCGGCCCGCGTACGGCGGCCGCGGCCGTGGTCGGCGGCGCGGCCGGGGTCGTCCTCGACACCCAGCTCGCCCTGCTCGCGGAGTCCGGGATCGCGGACGAGGCGGCGGCCGCGCTGCGCACGATGGACGGGTCCGAGACGAGTGTCGTCGACGGCGTCCGGGCATGGCGCAACGCCCGCACAGGTCTCCAACTCCCCGTCGGCCAGGACGGGTTCCTCGCCGCGCGGTTCGCCGAGCGGTGGGGCACCGTGGCCGGTGCCGTGCGCGGGGTGCGCGAGGCCATTCTCGCCGCCGTGGGCGACCCGGACGGCATGCGCACCCTGGCGGCGGGATCCGCGATGGCGGACGCCCTCGGCACCCGCCTGCCCCTCGTGCAGGGCCCGATGACCCGGGTGAGCGACCGGGCGGGCTTCGCGGCGGCCGTGGCGGGCGAAGGGGCACTGCCGATGCTGGCGCTCGCCCTGTCCGACGGCGAGCAGAGCCGCACGCTTCTGGAACGTACCCGTGATGAACTGGGCGAAAAGCCCTGGGGCGTTGGGATCCTCGGCTTCGCCGACAGCCGGATCAGGGCGGAGCAGTTGGCCGCCGTACGCGCGGTCCGGCCCACGCACGCGATCATCGCCGGGGGCCGCCCCTCCCAGGCGGCCGACCTGGAGGCGGCCGGCATCAAGACGTTCCTGCACGTGCCGTCGGCCACGCTGCTCCAACAGTTTATTGACATGGGCATGCGCAGATTTGTCTTCGAAGGCGCCGAATGCGGCGGACATGTCGGACCGCGCAACAGCTTTCCGCTCTGGGAGGCGCAGTTGGCGGTGATCGAGGAGCACGTGGCTCGCGCGCCCGACACCGCGGGCGACTTCCAGGTGCTGCTCGCGGGCGGCATCCACGACGAACGCTCCGCGGCCATGGCCGCCGCGCTCACCGCCCCGCTCGCCGCACGCGGGGCCGCGGTCGGCGTCCTGATGGGCACCGCCTACCTCTTCACGGCCGAGGCGGTCCGGTGCGGCGCGATCCAGCCGGTCTTCCAGCGCCAGGTGATCACCGCCAGTGCCACCGCGCTCCTGGAGAGCGCCCCGGGCCACGCCACCCGCTGCGTCGCCAGCCCGTACACCGCCGACTACGCCGCCACCCGCGCGCGCCTGCGCGCCGACGGCACCCCCGACCGCCAGGCGTGGGAGGAGCTGGAGCGGCTGAACATCGGGCGGCTGCGGATCGCCAGCAAGGGAGTCGAGCGGGAGGGCGCCGAGCTGCGGCCCGTCTCCGAGCGACGCCAGCTCGACGCCGGGATGTTCATGGCCGGCGAGGTGGCCGTGCTGCGCTCGGCGGCCACGACCGTCGGGGCGCTGCACGACGCCGTGAGCCGGGGCGCCGCCGCCTTCGCCGAGCGGCGGGCGGCCGAGCTGACCGAGGCGCCGGGCGACGGCCATGACATCGCCGAGGAGCCTGCCCCGCGGCCGCTGGACATCGCCGTCGTGGGCATGGCCTGCATGTTTCCCCAGGCCCCCGATCTGGCGACGTACTGGGCGAACATCGTCGGCGGCGTCGACGCGGTCACCGAAGTCCCCGGCGACCGCTGGGACCCGGAGATCTACCACGACGCCACGGGTGAGCGCGCCGGTACCACCGCGTCGCGGTGGGGAGGCTTTCTGCCGCCGATCCCCTTCGACCCGTTCGCCTACGGCATTCCGCCCGCCTCGCTCGGCAGCATCGAACCCGTACAGCTGCTCGCCCTCGAAGCGGCCCGGCGGGCGCTGGAGGACGCCGGGTACGGCGACCGGCCCTTCGACCGCTCCCGTACATCCGTGGTCTTCGGGGCCGAGTCCGGCAGCGACCTGTCCGGCGCGACCACCCTGCGCACGGTCCTGCCCGCCTATCTGGGGGAGATACCGCCCGCCGTCGAGGAGCAGTTGCCCAAGCTGACCGAGGACTCCTTCCCCGGCATGCTCGCCAATGTCATCGCGGGCCGGATCGCCAACCGCCTCGACCTCGGCGGCGCCAACTACACCGTCGACGCGGCCTGCGCCTCCTCGCTCGCCGCACTGGACGTGGCCTGCAAGGAACTCACCTCGGGAACAAGCGAGTTGGTGCTCTGCGGCGGCGCCGACCTGCACAACGGGATCAACGACTACCTGCTGTTCTCGTCGGTGCGGGCCCTGTCCCCGACCGGCCGCTCCCGTACGTTCGACGCCGGTGCCGACGGAACCGTGCTCGGCGAGGGTGTGGCCTGTGTCGCGCTGAAGCGGCTGGCCGACGCCGAGCGGGACGGCGACCGCGTGTACGCCGTGGTCAAGGGCATCGGCAGCGCGAGCGACGGCCGCTCCCTCGGGCTCACCGCGCCCCGGCCCGAGGGCCAGCGGGCCGCGCTGGAACGGGCCTACCGGGCGGCCGGGATCTCGCCCGCCCGGGTCGGCCTGGTCGAGGCGCACGGCACCGGAACCGTGGTCGGCGACCGCACCGAACTGGCCACGCTGACGGCCGTGTTCACCGAATCGGGCGCGGCGCCGGGCGGCTGCGCCCTCGGCTCCGTCAAGTCCCAGCTGGGCCACACCAAGTGCGCGGCGGGCCTGGCGGGCCTGATCAAGGCGGCGATGGCCCTGCACACCGGGATCACCCCGCCCACGCTCCACCTCAAGGAGCCGAACGCCGCCTGGGACCCCGCGACCAGCCCCTTCGCCTTCCACGCCGAGGCCCGGCCGTGGGCGGCCCCGGCGGCCGAACGGACCGCCGGGGTCAGTGCGTTCGGCTTCGGCGGCACCAACTTCCACGCGGTGCTCACCGCCCACGACGCGGGCGCGCCCCCGGCCCAGGGGTACGAGGCGTGGCCGGCCGAGCTGTTCCTGTTCCGGGGCGCGGATACCGCGGCGGCCGGACGGGAGGCTCAGTGGCTCCTTGGCGAGCTGGACGGCCCGGGCGCGGGCCTGCGGCTGAGGGACGCGGCGCTGGTGGCGGCCCGGCGCGCCGCGACCCGGCCGGGCCCGGTGCGGATCGCGGTCGTCGCGGAGAGCGTGGGCGAACTGCGGGAGCTGCTGCGGAAGGCGGCGTGCGGGGAGCGGGGACGGGGGGTGCATGCGGCGGATGACAGGACCAAAGCCACGGACCTCAACTCGCTCGGAGCCACGAATCTCGGCCTCGACCCCAAAGTCGCCTTTCTCTTCCCCGGGCAGGGCAGTCAGCGCCCCGGCATGCTCGCCGAGCTCCTCGTCGCGTTCCCGGGGGCCGCGCGACTGGTGAGGCAGAGCGGGGCGTACGCCTCCGCGCTCTATCCGCCCAAGGCCTTCGACCCGGGTGCGTCCGACCGCCGGCAGGAGGCGCTGAAGGACACGCGCATGGCTCAACCGGCCCTCGGAATCGTTGACCTGACGGCCTGTCACATCTTGGAGTGGGCGGGCATACACCCCGACATGGCGGGCGGGCACTCCTACGGGGAGCTGGTGGCGCTTGCGGCCGCCGGAGCCCTGACCCCGGACGCGCTGCTCGACCTCAGCGCCCGCCGGGCCCAGTCGATCCTGGACTCGCTCGGGGAGGACCCCGGCGCGATGGCGGCGGTCGCGGCCGCCCCCGCCGACGTGGACCGCGTCCTCGCCGGGGCCGGGCTTGACGGCCGGGTCGTGGCCGCCAACCGCAACGGCCCCCGCCAGACCATCGTCTCCGGTCCCACCGCCCTGGTGGACGAGGCGATGGAGCATCTGCGGGGCGCCGGACACGGCGCGCGACGCATCCCGGTCGCCTGCGCCTTCCACAGCCCGCTGGTCGCGGACGCGGGCGAGCGGTTCGCCCCGGCCTTGGCCCGGCACCCGGTCAGAGCGCCGGAGTTCCCGGTCTGGGCCAATCGGACAGCCGCCGTCTACCCGGCCCGGCCCGATGGCGTACGCGCCGAACTGGCCGCGCAGATCGGATCCCCGGTGCGTTTCGCCGAACAGGTCGAGGCGATGTACACGGCCGGGGCCCGGATCTTCGTCGAGGCGGGCCCGGGCACGGTGCTGACCGGCCTCGTCGGCCAGGTCCTGGGCGACCGTCCACACCTGGCGGTCGCCTGCGAGCCGCGCCCCGGCGCCGGGCTGCGCGGCCTGCTGGAGTCGTTGGCGCGGCTCGCGGTCGCGGGTGTGCCGGTACGCGCCGAACAGCTCCTCCAGGGCCGGGGCGCGGTGACGGTACGGCCGGAGCCGAGCGGCTGGACCGTGGACGGCCAACTCGTCCGCACCCGCTCCGGCGACCTGCTGCCCGGAGCCCTGAAACCGGCCCGACGGGTCAGTCTGGAGACGAGCACGGTGACGCGCGACAGCGATTCGCAACACGGCCGGCCCAACCAGCCCGACCAACCCTCCCCCTCCCAGCACGAGCTCATCGCGGACTTTCTGCGCACGACGCGCGAGCTGGTCGCGGCCCAACGGGACGTTCTGCTCACGCACTTGGGGTCCGTGGGCGGCGCCGCCTCCCCGCCACCGGCGCCTCCCCTCTCTCCCCTCCCCGCTCGTACGGAAGCCGCTCCGCAGGCGGTCGTGGCCGAGGGGGCTCCGGCCGCCGAGGCCCCACGTCCTGTCGTGGTGGACATCGAGCAGGCCGTGCTCACCGTCATCAGCGAACGGACCGGCTATCCGGCCGACATGATCGAACCCGATCTGGACCTCGAAGCGGACCTGAGCATCGACTCCATCAAACGCACCGAGATCGTCGGCGAGCTGGCCCGGCACCTCGCGGGGACCCGCACCTTCGACGACGCGGAGATGGAGGAGCTGTCCCGGGCCCGGACGGTCGCCGCGATCACGGCGTGGATCACCGGGCACGAGAGTCCGCCCGAGCCGAAGGCTGGGTACGACACGCCGGCCGAGCCCGCGATCGCCGAACCCGAGCCCGTCCACGGCGTGGCCCCGCGCCGCTGCCTCCTTGAGGAGACGCCCCTCGGCCTGCCGGCGGTCCCGCCGGACCCCGACCTCCACAGCAGGCGCTTCGCCCTGCTCGGAGGAGGCGCGACCGCCGAGGAGCTGGCGGCCCGGCTGATCGACAGGGGCGCGGAGGTCGTCACGTACGACACCGACCGACGGCTCGACCCGGCCGACGGCCCCCTCGACGGGGTCTTCCACCTGGGGGCCGTGCTCCCCGCAGCCCCGTCCGACGGCGGCGGGGCGCTGCTCCCCGGCGCCTTCGAGGTGTTCCGGGCCGCCCTGCGCCTCGCGCCCCGTTGGCTGATCTGCGGCAGGGCCGCGCCCGGCGCCGGAGAGGACGCGGGGGCGGGGCTGCACGGGCTGTTCCGGACCATCGGGCGGGAGTACGACGACATCGCCGTCCGCGTCGTCGACGTCGATCCGGCGGCCACCGCCGCTCAGCGGGCCGACTTCCTGCTGGGCGAGCTGTACGCCGAGGACCGCGCCCCCGTCGTCGTGCGCACCGAGGCCGGGCGGTACGGGTACGCGCTCGTGGAGCGCGGCCTCGGCGGCCCGGCGCGGACCGGCGCGGGGCCCGCCGGGGACGGGGCCGCCGAAGCCGCGGCGCTCGGGCTCGACCGGGACTCCGTCGTCGTGCTCGCCGGAGGCGCACGCGGGATCACCGCCGACTTCGCCGTTGCGCTCGCGGCGGCCTCCCACTGCCGGATCGAACTCCTCGGCAGGACTCCGCTGCCCGCGGGGCCCGAGGACCCGGAGCTCGCGGGCGCCGCCGACGCGACCGCGCTGCGGGCGCTGTTCGCCGCCCGCGGCGAGCTCGCCCCCGCCGCGATCGAGCGCGAGGTCAGAAACGTCCTCGCGGGCCGCGAAGTCGCCCACACCCTCGACCGGTTGGGGCGGCTCGGCAGCCCGGCCGCGTACCGCGTCGCCGACATGTGCGATGGCGCGGCCGTGGCCCAGGCAGTCAAGGAGATCCAGGCGGAGCACGGGCGCATCGATGTGGTGGTGTACGCGGCGGGCGTGATCGAGGACCGGCTCATCGAGGAGAAGGACCCCGAGTCGTTCCGGCGGGTCTACGCGACGAAGGTGGACGGCGCCCGCGCACTGCTCGACGCCGCGTCCCAGCTGCCCCACGGCCCCCGGACGGCCGTACTGTTCGGCAGCGTCTCCGCCGTACTCGGCAACCGGGGCCAGAGCGACTACGCCGCCGCCAACGACGCGCTCGCGGGCCTCGGCGAGCGGTGGGCGCGGCGCACCGGGCGGCGGGCGCTGACCGTGCACTGGGGGCCGTGGGCGCCGTCCGGAGTACACGGCGGCATGGTCACCCCGCACCTCGCCCGCGAGTACGCCCGGCGCGGCGTGGCCCTCATCGACCGCGAAGAGGGCGCGCTCGCGCTGCTGCGGGAGCTGGCCTGGGGCGACGAGTCGGCCACGTCCGTCGTCTACACGGCATCGGTCCTGTGACATGGCCGACGAGACGCCGACCACCATCGATTTGACGGAGCGTCAAATACCCGTCGCCATCGTCGGTATGGCCGTTCTGCTGCCCGGTGCCAAGGATCTGGACGCCTACTGGCGCAACCTCGTCGACGGCGTGGACGCCGTACGGGAGGTGCCCGAGGGGCGCTGGGACCCGGTCTACTACCGGCCCGGCGACCCGGGCGGCTCCGCCGACCGGATCTACTGTCGGCGCGGCGGCTTCGTCGACGGCCTCGCCGAGGTCGACGCCGCCCGCTTCGGCATCATGCCAAGCTCGGTCGCGGGCACCGAGCCCGACCAGCTCATCGCGCTCTCGGTCGCGGCCCGGGCGATCGCGGACGCGGGCGGCGAGGAGCGGCTGCCCGAGCGCGGCCGGGTCGGCGTCGTCCTGGGCCGGGGCGGATACCTCAACCCGGGCCTCGTCCGACTCGACCAACGGGTGCGCACCGCACACCAGTTGACGCGCACCCTGGGCGAGCTCATGCCCCACCTCGCCCCGGACCAACTCGACCGGGTCCGGGCCGCCTTCACCGAGACGCTGGGGCCCGAGCACCCGGAGTCGGCCATCGGGCTCGTGCCCAATCTGGCGGCGTCCCGCATCGCCAACCGACTCGACCTGCGGGGCCCGGCGTACACGGTGGACGCGGCCTGCGCGTCCTCGCTGATCGCGGTCGACCAGGCCGTGGGTGAACTGGCCGCGGGCCGTTGCGACTTGATGCTCGCGGGCGGCGTGCACCACTGCCACGACATCACCCTGTGGAGCGTCTTCGCCCAACTGCGCGCCCTCTCGCCGAGTCAGCGCAGCCGCCCCTTCCATGCGGCGGCCGACGGCATCCTCATCGGGGAGGGCACGGGCGTCGTCGTCCTCAAGCGTCTCGCGGACGCCGAACGCGACGGCGACCGCGTGTACGCGGTGATCCGTGGCACCGGCGTCGCGGGCGACGGCCGCGCCGCCGGGCTGATGAACCCCGACCCGGGCGGCCAGACCCGCGCGGTCCGCCAGGCCTGGCGAGCGGCGGGCCTCGACCCGCGCGCCCCCGGTTCCCTCGGCCTCCTGGAGGCGCACGGCACCGGCACGCCGACGGGCGACGCGGCCGAACTGGCCACGCTGGCCGAGGTGTTCGGGCCGGGCGCGGACGGCGAGGCCGCGGCCGTCATCGGCTCGGTGAAGTCGATGATCGGCCACTGCATGCCCGCCGCGGGCGTCGCCGGACTCGTGAAGGCGGCCCTCGCCGTGCACCACGCGACCCTGCTGCCGACCCTGCACTGCGACGAGCCGCACCCCGCCCTCGCCCGCACCCGGTTCCGCCCGGCGGCCCTCGCCCGCCCCTGGGAGGAGCCGCTGCGCCGGGCCGCCGTCAACGCGTTCGGGTTCGGCGGGATCAACGCCCACGTGGTCCTGGAGCAGGCCCCGGGCGCCGTGGCCGCCCCGCGCCGGGCGGCCGTGCGCGAACCGGAGCGGGTGCTGCGCCTGAGCGCCGCCACGGCCGAGGGCCTGGCGCGGCTCCTGGACGCGGACGACGCGACGGTACGGGAGCGGGGCGATTCCTCATCCGCGCGAGGTGGTTCAGCCTCGTACGCGCAGGGCGCCCCGGATACTCCCGCCGCCCGGCTCGGCATCGTCGATCCGACCGCCAAGCGGCTGGCGCTCGCCCGCCGGGCGGTGGCCCAGGGCCGCCCGTGGCGCGGGCGCGGCGACGTGTGGTTCGCCCCGCGCCCGCTGCTCGGGAAAACGGGCGGAGGCAAGGTGGCGTTCGTCTTCCCCGGTCTGGAGGCCGAGTTCGCACCCCGGGTGGATGAGGTGGCCGAGCACTACGGGCTGCGGCTGCCGGGCCGTGCCTACACCGAGGCGACCGACGTCGCCCGGCACGGGCTCGGTGTGCTCCGCGTCGGCCGGATCCTCGACGAAGCCCTGCGCGCGCTCGGCGTCCGGCCCGACGGGGTCGCCGGGCACAGCGTGGGGGAGTGGACGGCGATGATCGCGGGCGGCATGTTCGCGGCCGACGAGGCGGACGACTTCTTCGCCTCCTTCGACCCGGACACGCTCCGGGTGCCGGGCCTGGCGTTCGCGGCGATCGGCGCCCCGGCGGCCCGGGTGAGCGAGGCGCTCACCGACTGGCCGGGTCTCGTCCTCTCGCACGACAACTCGCCCAGCCAGTCGATGGTGTGCGGCCCGGAAGCGCCGGTCGAGGAGTTCGCGGCGAAGCTGCGGGCCGAGCGCGTGATCTGCCAGGTGCTCCCGTTCCGGTCCGGCTTCCACACGCCGATGCTCGCCCCCTATCTGGGCCCCATGAAGCGGGGCGTGGACGCGGCGGAGATCCTTCCGCAGCGGGTTCCGGTCTGGTCGGGCACCACGGCGGCCCCGTTCCCGGCCGACCCCGACGAGGTCCGCGCCCTGTTCGTCCGCCACCTCCTGGAGCCGGTACGGTTCCGGCCGCTCGTCGACGCCCTGTACGCGGCGGGCTTCCGCGCCTTCCTCCAGGTCGGCACCGGCCGTCTGACTTCACTGATCGAGGACACCCTCAAGGACCGCGACCACCTCGCCCTCTCCGCCAACTCACCCCGGCGCGGCGGACTCGCGCAACTGCTGCGGGTGGAGACGGGGCTGTGGGCCGAGGGGTACGGACTCGCCCCTGCCCGGCCGGAAGGCCCCCGCTTCCCGCAGAGGCCGGGCGTCTCGGAAGAGCCGCGCTCCTCCTCCGTCCCCGTCCCGCTCGACCTCGGGGCCGCGCTGGTGCCGCTGGACCCCCACCGCCTGGACGAGTTACGTGACGAGCTGCGCCCCCGTACGGGATCGGCGGCCGAACTCCCCGCATCCACAAGCCTGTTGAGCGAATCGCTGCGGCGCCACCCCGTCGCCGCGGAACTCGACGCGCTGATGCGGGAGACGGCCGACAGCGTCGCGGCCGTACTGGAGGCGGCGGCCGCCCCACCCCCGGAGCCGCCGCACGAGCACGAGCACCGCACCCGACTCCGCGTCTCCACCGCCGCCATGCCCTACCTCCTCGACCACTGCTTCTTCCCGCAGCGGCCCGGCTGGCCCGATCCCGCCGACCGGCATCCGGTGGTCCCCGCCACCACCGTTGTGCACCACCTGATGGCCGCCGCCGAGCGTGCCGCGCCCGGGCAGCGGGCGGTCGCCGTGCACGACGTACGGCTGGAGAAGTGGGTCAACGCCATCCCGGCCGTGGACGTGACCATCACCGCCCGGCCGCAGGGCCCCGGCCGGTGGGAGGTCGCGTTCGGGCCGTACGCCCGCGCGACCGTCCACCTCGCCCCCGCCTACCCGGCCCCGCCGCCCGCGCCACCCCTGGACGCGTCCGACGAACGCCCGCCCGGCATCGCGGCGGCGCAGCTGTACGAGGACCGGTGGATGTTCCACGGACCCGCCTTCCGGGGCGTCACCGAGCTGCGAGGGGTCGGGCCCGGCCACGTCCGGGGCACGATCACCACGCCGTCGGCGCCGGGCGCGCTCCTCGACAACGTGGGTCAACTCCTCGGCTACTGGCTGATGTCGACCCACCCCACCCGGACCGTGATCTTCCCGGTCGCGCTGGACCGGGCCCGTTTCCACGGGCCGCCCCCGCCCACCGGCACCCGCGTCGACTGCCATGCCGTCATCACCTCGCTCACCGAGGACACCCTCCTCGCGGACGCCCGGCTCACCCTGCCCGACGGGACGGTGTGGGCGGAGCTCTCCGGCTGGCGCGACCGCCGGTTCTCCGGGCTCGACGCGCGCAGGTCCGGCGGCTACCCGGAACACCGCGCCCTCGCCGAGGCACAGCCCGGCGGCTGGTGCCTGCTGCGGGACGCATGGCCGGACCTGGCCTCCCGCGACCTGCTCATGCGTACACAACTGGGCCGGGCCGAGCGGAAGGCGTACGAGGCGAGGCCGCCGCGCGGCCGCAGGCAGTGGCTGCTCGGCCGGATCGCCGCCAAGGACGCGGTCCGGCGGTGGCTGTGGGAGCACGGCGAGGGCGCGGTGTTCCCGGCCGAGATCGAGATCGTGAACGAGCAGTCGGGGCGGCCGCGTGCGGTCGGGGTGCACGGCCGTACGCTCCCGGCCCTCGACCTGTCCCTCGCCCACCGGGGCGACCTCGCGGTCGCACTCGTACGCCCGCCGGGTCACAGCCCGTACGTGAACGGCGCCGGCATCGATGTCGAAGAGATCGCGGACCGCACCCCCGAGACCCACCGTGTCGCCCTCGGCCCTCGCGAACTCGCCCTTCTGGCCCGGCTCGTGGCCGGGGGCGGCGAGTCCGAGGCCGTGTGGTTCACCCGGTTCTGGGCGGCCAAGGAGGCCGCGGCCAAGGCGGAGGGCACCGGGTTCGGCGGGCGGCCGCACGCCTTCGAAGTGACCGGGGCGGCCCCCGACTCTCTCACCGTCACCGTCAACAGCCGTCGCCATCACGTCCGTTGCACCCTCGTCGACCCCACCCATGTCGTGGCCTGGACCACGTCCGCGACGACCCTCAAGGAGAGCGCTCAGTGACCACCAGCGAACGGCCCCCCGGCCCCGCCCCCCTCGCACCGCCCGCCGAGGAGCGGGTCCTGGCCGAGATCGCCGCTCTGATCGTGGAGGTGCTCGGGGACTACGCCCCCGACCCCGCCGAGATCCGCCCCGAGACCCTGTTCGGCGACGACCTGGAGCTGGAGAGCATCGACCTCGTCATGCTGTCCGGACACCTCCAGGAGCGCTACGGCGAACAGGTCAACTTCGCCGAATTCGTGGCCTCTCTGGAGATCGACGAAGTCATCGGGCTGTCCGTCGGACGGCTCGTCGACCATGTGCTGCACAGCCTCGGCGCGGCCCCGGAAGCGGGAGCGACCCCATGGTCATGATCCGCGCGAACGGTCTCGGCCAGCACGTCCAGCGGTTGCGCCCGCCCCACCGACGGCCGTACGCGACCGTGGTGTTCGTCCACGGCGCCTTCATCGACAGCCTCGCCAGCTACTACTTCACCCTCGGCCCCCGGTTCGCGGAGGCCGGGTTCGACGCCGTCATGTACGACCTGCGGGGCCACGGCCGCAGCGAGCGGCCGCCCAGCGGTTACGCCCTGGAGCACTTCACCGCCGATCTCGACGCCCTGCTCGACGAACTGGGCATCGCCCACCCCGTCCACCTCGTCGGCAACTCCTTCGGCGGCACGGTCGCCCTCGACTTCGTCGTCCACCGGCCCGAACGCGTCGCCACCGTCACCGTGGTCGAGTCGGGGCCCGCCAGCCGGTCCTGGTCCCACACGATGACGAACGCCCTGCGCCACGCCGGGGACATGGGGGACGACGAGGCGCTGGTGTGGTTCACCGAGCAGTACGGGACGCTCTCCTCGACCCGGACCGGCGACGCCCGCCACGACGCGCACATCCGCCGGCTCGGCCGGGCCGCCGCCAAGCTCGTACGCTCCACCACCATCGCCGAGGACATGCCCACCGGACGGGTGCTCACCGACGAACAGCTCGCCGGGGTCCGCTGCCCGGTGCTCCTGGTCAACGGGCAGGAGGGCCTGGTGGCCGCCGAGTCCGCCCGGCTGCGGTCGCTCCTGCCGCACTGCCGGGTCGCGGTGGTTCCCGGCCAGAAGCACTCGGTCCTGGTCGAGGCCTCCGACGCCGTCGGGCGGCTCGCCCTGGACTGGGTCCGCGAACACGCCGGAGCCGCGCCCGAGCCCAGCGGACCGGGGCCGGTCCGGTGAGCCGCTTCCTGTTCGTCGTGCCGCCGCTGACCGGTCACATCAACCCGGCAGCCGCCGTCGCCGCCGAACTGACCGCACGCGGCCACGAGGTGGCGTGGGCGGGACGGCCCGCGATCGTCGAGCGGCTGGTGGGGGAGCGGCCCCGGGTGTACGTGTGCGCCGGGCCCGACCACCTCGCGGGGCGGCCGCCCCGACTGCGCGGTATCGCGGCCCTGAAGTTTCTGTGGGCCGACTTCCTCGGCCCGCTCGCCGAGGCGATGGCGCCCGGCGTGGAGGCGGCGATCACCGGCTTCCGGCCGGACGTGGTGGTGGCCGACCAGCAGACCGTGGCGGGCGCGCTGGTGGCGGAGCGGCTCGGCGTGCCGTTCGCGACCTCGTCGACCACATCGGCCGAGCTCACCGAGAACATGGCCGCGATGCCGGGCGTACGCAACTGGCTCATCGGGCTGCTCCGGGAGCTGCGGGAGCGCATCGGCGACCCGGCCGCCACGTACGACCCGCGTTTCTCCCCACTGCTCACCCTCGCCTTCACCACGCCCGAGCTGACCGGCCCGTACACCGCACCGGAGACGGACCTGCGCTTCGTCGGACCGGCGCTGGCCGCCCGGCGCTCCGCGTCAGGGGACTTCCCCTGGCAGTGGCTGGACCTGGCGCCGGGGACGGCATCCGTCCTGATCACGCTGGGTACGGCGAACACCGACGCGGGCGGCCGCTTCCTCGCCGAGAGCGTCGCGGCGGTCCGCGCCCGCACCGGACAGCTGCGAGCGGTGGTCTGCGACCCCGGCGGACTGCTCGGTGCGGTGCCACCCGGGCCCGATGTGCTGGTCAGGGCGGACCTGCCACAAGTCGCCGTCCTGGAGCGGATGTCGGCGGTCGTCTGCCACGCGGGGCACAACACCGTCACCGAGGCGCTGTGGCACGGGGTGCCCCTGGTGGTCGCCCCGATCCGGGACGACCAGCCGGTCGTGGCGGCCCAAGTGGTGGGCTCCGGGGCCGGGTTGAGGCTGAAGTTCGCGCGGGCGGGGCGCGAGCAGATCGGCGCGGCCCTGGACGCGGTGGTCACCGAGCCGGGCCACCGGGACGCGGCCCGCCGCGTCCGGGACGCCTTCCGCGCCGCCGGCGGCGAGTCGGCCGCCGCCGCGCACCTGGAAAAGCTGGCCGCCGCCGGGCCCGTCGGGGGACCGCCCCGATAGGCCTCGCCGGAACCTCAATGGACCGCCAGAGCCCCCACAGAGAGGCACGCACATGCCCGACAGCGAACGGATCGCCCAGCTCCGCCCCTCGTACCAGGACGAGCTGGCCCGCGGCACGGGCCGCTTCTTCCTGCCGGCGCGCACCGACTGCCCGTGGTGCCTGGGCACGCAGCTGCGCCGCAAGTTCCGCACCACGGACCTCATCCAGGGCAAGCCGGGCGAGTTCGTCCTCGACCAGTGCCGGGGCTGCGGCCACATCTTCCAGAACCCGAGGCTGAGCCAGGACGGCCTGGACTTCTACTACCGGGACTTCTACGACGGACTGGGCGCCGAGACGACCGCCAAGATGTTCGCCGGCAACGGCAGCAAGAAGCGGTTCCGCCGCAGCGCCCGGGCCCTGCGGCGGGTCGCCCTGCCCGGCCGGTGGCTGGACGTCGGCACCTCGCTGGGCCACTTCTGCGCCACCGCCAAGGAAGTGCTGCCGGACACCGGGTTCGACGGCCTCGACATGGGCGAAGGCGTCGAACTCGCGGCCAAGGAAGGCCGGATCCAGGAGGCGTACCGGGGACTGTTCGTGGACCTCGCCGACGAGATGGCGGGCCGTTACGACGCGGTCAGCATGTTCCACTACCTGGAGCACACCCTCGACCCGCACCGCGAACTCGCCGCCGCGCACAAGGCGTTGGCCCCTGGCGGTCATCTCCTGATCGAGGTCCCCGACCCCGAGTCGCTGTCGGGACGGCTGCTCGGACGGCTCTGGCTGCCCTGGTTCCAGCCCCAGCACCTGAACATGGTCCCGATGGGCAATCTGTGCCGGCGGCTGCGCGAGCTCGGCTTCACCGTCGAGGTGGCCGAGCGCCGCGACGCCCACATCCCGGCCGACCTGGTGTGCGCCACCTGGTTCCTGTTCGACCGGCTGCTGCCCCGCGACGACGCACCCTGGCGGCCGCGCCGCCCCGGCCGCGCCGCCCGGGCCCTCAGGTCCGCGCTGGTGTGGGCGTTCCTGCCGGTGCTGATCGCGCTGTACGGGCTCGACCAACTGCTCAACCCGCTGGCGCGGCGAACCCGGTTCTCCAACGCGTACCGGGTGATCGCCCGCCGCGACGGATGAGTGTCACGACGGCAACGGCAACGGCAGACCGCGGGCCGTGACGAGTCGGGCGCTGCCGTCCGCCAGCCGGTAGGACAGGCCCACCACGGCTGCCTGTCCGGTGTCGACCTGGTCGGCGAGTACCCGGGAACGGTCCAGGAGGAGGTCGACGGTGTGCCTTATGTGCTCGGCGATGATGTCGTCGTCCCGGGTGAGGCCGGATGCGCGGGCGGACAGGACACTGGGGGTGACGCGCTCGACTACGTCGCGCACGTACCCGGTCGTGCCGACGCCGTCGTCCAGGGCGGCACGCGCGGCCGCGACCGCGCCGCACGAATCGTGGCCAAGCACCACGACCAGCGGGCAGTCAAGAACGCTCACCCCGTACTCGATGCTGCCCAGTACCTCCGGCCCCGCCACGTGGCCCGCGGTGCGCACCACGAAGAGGTCACCCAGTCCCCGGTCGAAGATGATCTCGGCGGCCAGCCGTGAGTCGGAGCAGCCGAAGAGCACGGCGAACGGGCGTTGACCGGGCGCGGTCTCGGCGCGGCGAGCGGCATCCTGGTTCGGGTGCCGCGGCGCGCCCGCGATGAAGCGTTGGTTGCCGGCCAGCAGCAGCTCGAAGGCTTCGGACGGAGTCAGGGGCGGGGCGTCGGTCATGACTGCAGGCTATGGCCCTGCGCAGCTCACGACCGAACCGGGACCCGCCCACGGACGGGGGGCGGTGGCGTCGGGCGGTGGCCAGGGCGCCCCTGGCTGCTGTCGCCGCCGTGACGAGCATGGATCAGCGGTCCATGCGCAACTGGTCGGCGCGGGCCCCGGGGTGACGTAAGGTTGTGGTTACCGACGCGGGGTGGAGCAGCTCGGTAGCTCGCTGGGCTCATAACCCAGAGGTCGCAGGTTCAAATCCTGTCCCCGCTACTGAATCCGGCCCCTCGACGCGATGTCGAGGGGCCGGACGCATTCTCGGCGTGCCAAGGGCACCGGCCTTGCGGCCCGCCCCCCGCGAGCACGTGGACGCTACTGGGATTCGCCCAACAGACATCCCTGACCCCCCGGGGTGTTGGGAATGTCGGCCGAGGTCCAGGCGACGTAGGCCATCTCCCGGCCCAATTCCTCCGTCTCCGCCTTCGTCAGATACACGGGGCCCCTGACACAGCGGCCGGAGTCGTCCAGGACGCCCCCGACCCGGGCGACTTTGCTGTACTCGGGTCCGGGGTCGGCCTGCGCGGAGGCGGCGGAGACGGCCAGGAGCGCGGCGGCGGCAAGGGCGCCGAGGGCGGGGACAGAGCGTCGAAGGTTCATGACCGGCTTAACGGCCGGACAGAGGAAGCGTCCCCCATGGCTTTGAGGGCATTCGAGGGTAAATGTCCAATCCTGGCGGGGCGAGGAGATCCGGCGCCGCACCGACGTCGTTGGGCTCTTCCTCGACCGCGATGCGGTCCTGCGTCCGGTCAGCGCCGTGCCGGCGGCCGGGTCGCGGCCCCCGGTGCGGGTGCGGCGGTCCCTTCCGCTCGCCGGCGCGGTGGCCCCCCGGCTGCCCCGCGCCGCATCAGGACGGCAGGTCGCCGCGGATCCGGAAGTGCATCGCGCGGTAGGGCCACCCCTGTGCCGTGTTCCACTGGCTCACCGACAGGTGGAGGTCGTCGAGGGTCGATCCCGGGATGATGTAGCCGCCGTACAACTGGGCCACGTGCGTATCGTCCTCGCTGGTCCAGGTTCCACCCCGGATCAGCGTCCTGCGGCGCGCGGCCGGGATGTCGTGCGCGGACACGGGGGTGTCCAGGACGAGTGCGTCGATCCGGTACTCGCCCGCGTCGAACCAGGTCAGGACCCACCGGTCGGCGATCGGGCGCAGGCACATCTCGCCGATCCTGCCGTGCAGGACAGGGGTGGGCGGGTCGCCCCAGGCCCAGGTGCCCCCGACCCGGCCCCACGGCTGGTAGGCGGCCGGGTCGGTGATCCGGTCCTTGGGGACGCGGTGGAGGATGGCCGGCTTGTCCCGCTGGAAACCGGTTGAGTACGCGTACACGTACCCGTCGTCGCCGAGCCCCCAGGTGAGGAGCTGGAAGCACCCGCCGTGCAGACTGCCGGGGAAGCGGGCGTCGGTGGGATGCCAGGTGACCCCCGCGTCGCGCGAACGCCAGATCTCGCCCCACCGCACGTTTCCGAAGCCCTGGTGCACCGCGACGTACAGATACATGTCCGCGCCGATGGTGATCACGTCGGTGGGCAGCACGGTCGTCAGCTCCGGACCGTCGTGGCGGTACTCCATCAGCTGCCGTGCGTACCGCCCGCCCACCGCGCCGGTCCAGGTCACCTCCCCGCCCGGCAGCATGCGTGCGTAGAGGGCGACGGGCGAACGCCACCCGTCGCCGCCCACCCGCGCCTCCTCGAAGGTGTCCCCGAACACGAAGAGCAGCCGTCCGTCCGGGGTTCGGGCGGAAATCCCCAGGTCCGCCGCCTCCATCCCGAACCGCGACGTGATCCCCGGCCCGGTCAGATCGCCCACCTTCGTCACCACGAGACCGTCGGGCGCGTCCCGGGCGGCGGCCCGCGCGCCGGACGGCCGGCCCATCAGCGCCTGCCCACCGAGTACGGCGCCAACGGCCGCCCACCGCACCACGGACCGCCTCAACACGGCGTACTCCAGGGCCCGTTCAGCACCCCGCCCGCCGCACAGCGGCCCCGTACCCGCACTCCCTGGTTCGCCATGAACGCGAGACTCCCATATCTCTCGCCGCGAAGAGAGATATCGACATAGGGCGCGGTGAGGGTTTTTCCTGTGGCTGGCGGAGTTGAATTATTGTCCGGCCCCCGGCGATGAGGGCGTGCTACTGTCGATATCAGTTGCAGTTGTGGTTCCCGAAACTTCAGGTGCTCTTGTCGGCCGCTCGTGCCGGTGAGCGCGTTTTTGTATGTCCGGTCATGATCCGGCGGGGTAATCATCGCAGTGACGCGGAGTGCGCACGGTGCGGGCTCCGGGAATTCCCCGAAGGAGATTGACATGGCTGCTGGTACCGTGAAGTGGTTCAACGCGGAAAAGGGCTTCGGCTTCATCGAGCAGGACGGTGGCGGTCCGGACGTGTTCGCCCACTACTCGAACATCGCCGCCCAGGGCTTCCGCGAGCTGCTCGAAGGCCAGAAGGTGAACTTCGACATCGCGCAGGGCCAGAAGGGCCCGACGGCCGAGAACATCGTTCCTGCCTGACGCCGACGCGTACTTCGTAGCTGGGGCCCGCACCTTGGGGTGCGGGCCCCAGCTCGTTGCATGTCCGGGCCCAGTGCCCACGCCGCGCCACACCCGCGGCGACTTTCCGCCCGTCAGGGCCGCCGCCGGGCCCACCGCAATTCCACGCCCCGGCGACTCGGCTGCTCCGCAATCCGGCGGCTCGACCCGCATATGTCAGCGCGATCCGATTCGTCTTCGCGCCCGCTCGGCTCGTTCTTGCGATTCCCTGTTCCGTTCGATTTCCGGGAATTCCTTGATACGTGCCTCATCAAGGAAGGTTCCCCGTGAACCGCACCCGTACGAATACCCCGAACGACCGATTCTCCGGAACTCGAACCCGTACCCGTACCGGAATTTCCGGCGCCCCCAGGGGCGGTGGCCGATCCGGCTCCGGCGGCCGTTCGGGTGGCTACGGCCGACGGCCCTCCGCTCCACAGGGTGAATTCGCGCTGCCGGTGACGACCACCCCCGCGCTGCCCGCGGTCGAAGCCTTCGCCGATCTCGCCATGCCGGAGCAGTTGCTGGCCGCGCTCGGCCGCGAAGGCGTGAGCGTGCCGTTCCCCATCCAGGGGGCGACGCTGCCGAACTCGCTCGCCGGGCGGGACGTCCTGGGCCGCGGCCGCACCGGCTCGGGCAAGACCCTCGCCTTCGGCCTCGCCCTGCTCGCCCGCACCGCAGGCCTGCGGGCCGAACCGCGCCGGCCGCTCGCGCTGGTCCTCGTCCCCACCCGCGAACTCGCCCAGCAGGTCACCGCCGCACTCATGCCGTACGCCCGCTCGGTGCGGCTGCGCCTCGCCACGGTCGTCGGGGGCATGCCGATCGGCAAGCAGTCCAGCGCGCTGCGCAATGGTGCGGAGATCGTCGTGGCGACCCCGGGCCGTCTGAAGGACCTCATCGAACGGGGCGACTGCCGCCTCGACCAGGTCGCCATCACCGTGCTCGACGAGGCCGACCAGATGGCCGACATGGGCTTCATGCCGCAGGTGACCGCGCTGCTCGACCAGGTGCGCCCCGAGGGACAGCGGATGCTGTTCTCGGCGACCCTGGACCGCAACGTCGACCTGCTGGTCCGCCGCTACCTGTCCGACCCGGTCGTGCACTCCGTCGACCCGTCGGCCGGCGCCGTCACCACGATGGAGCACCACGTGCTGCACGTACACGGCGCCGACAAGAACCAGGCCGCCACCGAGATCGCGGCCCGCGACGGCCGGGTGATCATGTTCCTGGACACCAAGCACGCCGTCGACCGGCTCACCGAGCACCTGCTGAACAGCGGGGTGCGCGCCGCCGCGCTGCACGGCGGCAAGTCCCAGCCGCAGCGCACCCGCACTCTGGCCCAGTTCAAGACCGGTCATGTGACGGCGCTCGTGGCCACCAACGTCGCCGCCCGCGGCATCCACGTCGACAACCTCGACCTGGTCGTCAACGTCGACCCGCCCAGCGACCACAAGGACTACCTGCACCGCGGCGGGCGGACCGCGCGCGCCGGCGAGTCCGGCAGCGTCGTCACGCTCGTCACGCCCAACCAGCGCCGCGACATGAGTCGCCTGATGGCCACCGCGGGGATCGTTCCCCAGACCACCCAAGTACGGTCCGGGGACCCCGAGTTGATCCGCATCACGGGCGCCCAGGCCCCGTCGGGCATCCCGGTCACCATCAGCCTGCCGGTCGTGGAACGCTCCCGGCGCAGCCCCGCCTCGTCCCGCGGACGCCGCAGCCGCACGTCCCAGGACCGGCGCGCCGGCCAGCCCCCGCGCGGCGCCGGTCAGCGGCCCTCCGGTGCCAACAGCGCTGCGGCGTAAGCCCGTTCGCGTACGGTCGCCCCACAGCCGCCGGGCGCCGCTCCCTCTTCAGGCCACCTCCCGCCAGGCCCCCTCGGGCCGCCCCTCCTCTCTCTGTGAGGCAACATGCGCTGTGTCATCGCCCGCTTCCCGTTCGACCTCACCAAGAGCGGGGTGATCGAGTCCATGAAGGGCGTCAAGCCCGAGCCCGTCGTGGGTGAGTCCGTACAGATCGGCCGCCGCCACTACCCCGTCAAGCAGGTCGGCTCGGTCATCACCCGGCAGGACCGCCGCGACTTCAGCGCCCAGGAAGTCGTACGGGCCATGACGATGCTCGGCTTCAAGTGCGCCACGATCGGCGAGGTGGGACCGGCCCCCGCGATGACCCCGGTCGAGGCCGCCTCGGCGCTGCTCGGCTCGCCCGCGCCCGCGTAACGCACGACGGCGGGCCAACGGCCCGCACCCAGCGCATCGACGAGGGCCCGGGCAGGCGTCGTCGTCTCTTCAGGGGCATCTGTTCTGTCGGACAGTCGGCCCGGCCATTCCGTCAGTAGGTGCTGTTCGGCGCGGCTGAGGGCGCTCTGGCGTCGGCGGCGTGTTGTCACAGTCCTGGCCGTCGCGCAAGCCGGAGGAACGCGGTCTACCCCCATCGGTGCGCGGGCGTTACCCGGATGGCGTAACTGAAGATGAGCCGACGCCCCGATCGGAGCAACGTGAAAGCATGCTCCATCACCTGGACATCCATCACGTGCGCATCCACCGTGGTCATCCCAGTGCCCTCGAAATCGCGGCCCTCACGGTCGTTCTGAGTGCGCTTGGTGATGCGATATCCGCACGGTCGGCCGAGCCGGAACGCAGGACGTCGAGAGCGTACTGGGACCGGTCCTGGAAGGGGCACGTGCCGGCGATCTCCTGGCGCGCGGACCCCTGAGAGCTGTGTGTCGGCTCCACGAGGTCAGGGGCCCGCATCATTTCAGCACCGCCTCGTCGGTCAGGGTTTTACGGCTACGGCGCCGAACTGGGGGAGTGCGGCAGGGGAGTTGGACTCGGGGCGCCATAGCGAGCACGACACGAGACCGGGACTGAGCAGGTCCAGGCCGTCGAAGAAGGAGCTGATCTCCGCACGGCTGCGGGCGGTGATGGGCGGTGTGGCGTTCTCGTTCCAGAACCTCATGGCCGCGACGTTGCCCTCACCGCCGAGGTCGGGGTCGGTGGTGGGGTGTGTCAGGACGAGATAGCTGCCGGAGGGGACCGCGGCCATGATGTGGCGCACGATGTCCTGCGCCTGGGCCGTATCGAGGACGAAGTTGAGGATGCCGAGCATCATGACCGCGACGGGCCGCTTGAGGTCGAGGGTCGCCGAGGCGCCCTCGATGACGCCGGCCGGCTGGTGGACGTCGGCGTCGATGTAGTCGGTGGCTCCCTGGGGAACGCTGGTCAGCAGGCTGCGGGCGTGTACGAGCACGATGGGGTCGTTGTCGACGTAGACGACCCGGGACTCGGGTGCGATCCGTTGGGCGATCTCGTGGGTGTTGTCCAGGGTGGGCAGCCCGGTGCCGATGTCGAGGAACTGCCGCACCGCGCAGTCGCCGGCCAGGAACCGGACCGCGCGGCCGAGGAAGGCGCGGTCCGCGCGGGCAACGTCCCGGATCACCGGGAACATCGTGGCGACCTGGTCACCGACCTGGTGGTCGACCTCGTAGTTGTCCTTCCCGCCGATCCAGTAGTTCCATACCCGTGCGTTGTGCGCGACCCGGGTATTCAGCCTGCCCGACACATCTGACGGGTACTGGCTCTCACTCACGTCTTCCCCTTCTTCCCGCTCACCCGCGAGGCGTCCCGGACGAGTAGCCCGCCACGGCGACAGCGGACCGTTACGGCCATTGTGCTGCTGGTGGATCACGACGTCCCCTGATTCGGCCATCCCGAGCCGAACCGGTATCGCGGTAGGCCGGCCGGTCGCCCCGCGCCGGCACGACGCACATACGGCCGGTGTCCACCGGCCTGTCGGTGGCGTGTCGGGGCGGGCCCGTGAGCTGTCGGTGTTCTGTCGGTGCCGCTGCCGAGGATGGACCCATCGAACCGATACGGGAGGTCACCATGACGAACAGCATCCGACCCCACCACTCACGCCCCACGTCGATCCTCGTCTCCGGCGCGGGCATCGCCGGAACCGCCCTGGCCTACTGGCTGGCGCGCTACGGCTTCAGCGTCACCGTCGTCGAACGAGCCGCGGACCTTCGTGGCGGAGGACAGGCGGTGGACGTGCGTGGCAGCGCGCTCCAAGTCATCGACCGGATGGGCCTGTTGGAGGATGTACGGGCCGCGAAGACCGGCCTGCGCGGCATGTCGTACGTCGACGCGGACGGCCGCGAGCTGCGCCGCACCACCGGGTGGACCGCCAGCGGCGGCTCCTCGGACGGCCCGGACGTGGAGATCCTCCGCGACGAGCTGGCCACGCTCCTCGCGCGGGCCGCGGGGACCGGCGTGGAGTACCTGTTCGGCGACTCGATCGGCACGCTGGTGCAGGACGACGGCGGTGTCCGGGTCCGCTTCGCGAGCGGCGCCGAGCGGCGGTTCGACCTCCTGGTGGGCGCCGATGGCCTCCACTCCGCCACCCGCCGCCTCGTCTTCGGCCCCGAAGCCGACTATCTGCATCCGATCGGCACCTACATCGCGTCGTGGAGCGCCCCCAACCACCTCGGCCTCGACCGCTGGGAGGTGTTCCACCAGCCCGGGGTCGACGGCGTCTGGGGCTGCATGGCCATGACCGTCCGGGACAACACCGAACTGCGCGTCTTCGTCGGCTTCACCTCCGAGGAGCCGTACGAGCGGCTGCTCCCCCGCGACCCCATGGCTCAGAAGAGGCTGGTGGCCGAGCGCTGCGCGTCCCTGCGCTGGGAGGTGCCCCGCTTCCTGAAAGCCATGTGGGAGACGGACGCCTTCCATTACGACGTGGTGGCGCAGATCCGGATGGACCGCTGGTCGCGCGGGCGCGTCGCACTCCTGGGCGACGCCGGGTACTGCTGCTCCCCGCTCACCGGGCAGGGCACCAGCGTGGCGTTGACGGCGGCCTACGTGCTCGCGGGGGAACTGCACGCGGCCGACGGCGACCACGAGACCGCCTTTCGGGCCTACGAGGAGCGGCTGCGCCCTCATGTGACGGCCTGTCAGGCGCTGCTCGGCCTGGGGCAGGAAATGGTGGCCGCCGAGGCGCGGGCAGCGGCCGGGCCGGAGGGGAACGAGGAGCCGACGGGCGTCGACGGGCCCGCCCGGGAGGACTCGCCGGAATTCCGTGCCGCCGTCGCCTTCGACCTGCCGGACTACTGACGGGCGGCCGGTCACAATCCGGGGCAAGCCGCGAATGGAGAGGTGTAACCGGGGCACACGGAAAGCTGGAGGTCGATTGCCATGGTTCCTTTGCTCCTCGTGCTGCTGCTGGCGCTGATCCTTTTCGGCGTTGGATTCGCAGTGAAAGTCCTGTGGTGGGTCGCGATCGCGGTCCTGGTGCTTTGGCTCATCGGTTTCGTCGCACGGCCCAGGGGCGGAAGCGGACGCTGGTATCGCTGGTAGGGGAATACCGGAACCCTGCTGGAGAAGCCGGTGCCGGAGGCCGGGTTGCGTCAGTCCGCACGCTTCAGTGGGTGCGCGGCAAGGAACTCCAGGACCGTGCTGCCGGAGTCCTCGCGGCTTTCCAGGAAATAGGCGTGACGGGCTCGGGTGAGCAGACGCAGGGTCGCGCCCGGGATGCGTTCGGCCAGCAGGGTGCCGTTGGCGGAAGGCGTCAGCCGGTCCGCGGTCCCGTGCAGGACCAGGGTCGGTGCGCTGATGTACGGCAGCATGGCCCACGCGTCGTGCCAGGTGCTGGCGCGGCGGTGCGCACGTCGCGCATGGCCGCTCATGCAGGGGTCCCCGAGCACGCTGAGCTGACCGGGGTGCGACTGCCGCCAGTGCGGGCCGACCATCAGATCCGCCAGCGTTTCGCGGGAGTCGTCCCTGCTCAGCCCCGGGATCACATCCGACTCGCTTGCCACCGTGCCGTCACCTCCGCCACTGGTGCATCCCAGGACGAGCGCGCCGACCCGGTGGGGGTGGTCGATGGCGAGCCACTGCGCGACCCGCCCGCCCATCGACGTCCCGTACACATGCGCCCGCTCGACACCGAGTTCGTCGAGTACCGCGATCACGTCCCGGGCGAACCGGCGGGTACTCCACTCGGCGTCCCGGGGGCTGTCGCTGGCGCCGGTGCCGAGCCAGTCGGGCGCGATCGTGGTGTGTGAGGACGAGAAGTCGGCTCGCACGGGATCCCACCATCGGCGGGAGTTCGCCTGACCGGCGAGCAGGACGAGCGGTTCACCGGTGCCGACGGAATCGAACCCGATCCGCGCTCCGTCCGCGGCTGTGGCATGTCGGTCACTCGTCGACGGGTCGGTGAACATGGCCGGTGGGGGTCCTCTCCTCGGTCGGCGGCGAACTGGTTGCGCGGGTGGCGTGCCGTGCACCGGGGGCGCGGCCAGGGATCGGTCACGGGTCGGCCGCTGCGGCGGCTCGCGGGGGTGGGCGGGGATTACCCAACAGGCTCCGAGGGCCCGGGGGCTCAGCCGGTCCGCGCGGGCGGCGCAGAGAACCTGACGTCTGCGGCGTGAGCGAGCACCTCGACGTCACTGCCGAGCGCCCACTCGGCAACGCGCGACACCGTGGCGGCCGGGACCTCGTCGCTGATGCCGCGCGCCGCGGGGATGTTCTGCGTCGCGTGGGCATCGTGCGGAAGGACCACCCGATAGCCCAGCTCCAGCGCGGTCCGAGCCGTCGCCTGAACACACATCTCGGACATCACACCGCACACGGCGAGCGCTCGGACCCCGGTCTCCGTCAACAGGTGCCCCAGCGATGTCTTCGCGAAGCCGTCGTCCCTGGTCTTACGGATCACGACCTCCGTGGGGCCGGCCTGGATCGGATGATGCAACTCCCATCCGGGCGTGTGGGGTTCGTCCTCCGCTCCGGGCCGCCCGTCGTTCTGGAGATGGACGACGAGCGCCCCGTTCTCCCGGGCCCGTGCGATCAACTCCGTCGTACGGTCGAGCAGTCGGACCGCGTCGGGCACCGCCCCCGGGCCCTTGACGAAGGCCGACTGGACGTCGACCACGAGCAGCGCTTCCACAGGGACGACGTGATCACTCATGCCGTCATCATGGTCCCCGGTGGCGGGTGTCTCCACCGGGTTTCGGAGTGTCCCCCTCGACGTGTTCGGTGTAGAAGTGCTCGGCGGCGGAGCCGGCGCCCGCGCGCTTCATCGCGAGGGCCAGGCGCCGCGACGCGGGCGACGAGGTGACCTCCAGGGTGGCGAAGTGGCCGACGAGCGCGCCCCGCAGGGCACGGCGCAGCCCGAACAGCGACATGAGGTTCACGGTGGCCAGCATCTGCGCCGACGCGGCGTCCAGGGTCATGGTCTACGCCTACCCGGTTCGGGCCGCATGCAACGAGCCTGTGGCGCTGTGGTCGCCGCCCCGAATCGCATTCCGCATGAAAAGCGGGCCAAACGGGCATCAAGCTTTCAGGACGCTCACACGACGGACCCCCTGCCTCCCGGCAGGGCAGGCCCCCGCCCCGTCGAAGGAGCCCTATGCGTACCTCCCTCGAAGAAACGATCCGCGCGGCACCGCCCGAACCGCCCACACCCGTGGTGCGGCGCCGGGCACTGGACGGCATCGCGGAGGTGGAGCAGCCCCAGAACCTCAGCACCGGCGACGCCCAAGCACTGTCGGCGACCTTGTTCCGGCGCCTGGCCGCACTGGAGGAGGGCACCGCCGAGCACGCGTACGTCCGCAACACCCTGGTCGAGCTCAACCTCAGCCTCGTGAAGTTCGCGGCGCGCCGATTCCGCAACCGCGCGGAGCCCATGGAGGACATCATCCAGGTCGGCACCATCGGCCTGATCAAGGCGATCAACCGCTTCGACGTGGAGCGCGGCGTGGAGTTCTCCTCGTTCGCACTCCCGACGATCACCGGGGAGATGAGGCGGTTCTTCCGTGACACCAGCTGGGCGGTCCAGGTGCCGCGCAGGCTCCAGGAGCTGCGGCTGCGCCTGGCCGACGCCCAGACGGCGCTCGGACAGGAACTCGGCCGGACGCCCACGACGGCCGAACTGGCCACCCGCCTCAATGTGCCCGAGGCCGAAGTCGTCGAGGGCGAGCAGGCCGCCAACGCCTACACCGCCCGCTCGCTCGACCTCGTCGACGACGTGGACGGCGGGGCCGGTGCCGTGATGCGCTGGCTCGGCCGCGAGGACGCGTCGTACGACATCGTCGAATCGCTGGAATCCCTCAAACCGCTCATCGCGGCCCTCACCGACCGTGAGCGAACCATCCTCTCGCTGCGGTTCGGCGAGGAACTGACGCAGTCCGAGATCGGCGCCCGTGTGGGCCTCTCGCAGATGCACGTGTCGCGCCTGCTGGCACAGATCCTGGAACGGCTGCGCGCGGGCCTCTTCGCGGACGCACCTGATGAGGCCTAGACGTGGCCTAGACGCGTCCGACGGGACCCGGACGCGCCGACGAGACCGCTGACGAGACCTACGGGTCCTGTGTGCCTAGGGGCCCTGTGTCCTGCCCTGTGACGGCAGGGCGACCTCCAGCCACACCGCCTTGCCGGTCCCAGCCGGCGCCGTGCCCCAGCTCTCGGCGAGGCGGTCGAGCAGCATCAGGCCGTGGCCGCCGGGCAGGGAGGGAGCGCGGGGAAGGCGCACGGGGGCGGCGGGGCTGTCGTCGAGAACCTCCACCCGCAGGTGGCCGTCCGCGTGCCGAAGTACCAGCTCGCGGGGCCCGCCCGCGTGCAGACACGCGTTGGTGACGACCTCGGACACCAGCAGGAGTACGTCGTCGACCCGCTCCCGGTCGGCCGCGTCGACGGTCGACGTCCAGCCCCAGTCGTCCAGGGCCCGCCTCGTGAAGTCGCGGCACCGCGTAACCGCGCCCTTCGCGCCGAACAGCTCCAGGCGGCGGATCTGACGGATCTGACGGTGCCCGGTCCGCTTCGGCGCCGCCGCGACCTGCTCCGCGAGGGCGGCCCGCGGCGGCTCCGGGGTGTCGTCGTCCCGGTCACCGGTCAGCGAGAGCAACGTGACCCCGCGAAGGTGCCGCGTCACGACGGTGAAGCGCCCGCCACCGGCGAAGCTCTCCTGCGGAGCGTCGTCCGCCGATCCCGTCGCCATGGGTTCACCCGCCTCCTTCGCCGTCGCCCGTCGCTCCCATGCCGCGCGCGAATGAGGCCGCGCGTGGGGGAGACCCATGAGGAGAGTGCCCGATCGCCGCCGCTCTACTTGCGCGGGGCGCGGGAGGACAGCGTGCTGACGTGCCGAGGGGGTGGGTGCCATCAGAGGCAGGGAAGAGAGCGGATGTTTCCATCGAAGGAACCCGGCTATTCATTACATATGGCGCAAATAGGCTACACAATGATGACCGAGCAGACCGGACCGCGCGAGCTCGTCACGGACCTGGTCGCCGCCGAGCGTGCGGGATTCGACTTCTCCGTCACCTCCGACCACTACTTCCCCTGGCTCGACAGCCAAGGGCACGCCCCGTACGCGTGGAGCGTGCTCGGCGCGGCGGCTCAGGCGACCACGCGCATCCCGCTGATGACGTATGTGACCTGCCCGACGATGCGCTACCACCCCGTCGTCGTGGCGCAGAAAGCGGCGACGATGCAGATCCTGTCCGAGGGCAGGTTCCGTCTCGGACTCGGATCCGGCGAGAACCTCAACGAGCATGTGGTGGGCGCCGGTTGGCCCGCGCCCGAGGTGCGTCTGGAGATGCTCGACGAGGCCGTGGACATCATCCGCGCGCTCTTCGAGGGCGACAACGTCAACCATGCGGGCGCGCACTTCGCCGTGGGCAACGCCCGGCTCTGGGACCTCCCCGACGAACCCCCGCCCATCGGCGTCGCGGTGTCCGGCGAGCGCTCCTGCGCCATCGCCGGCCGCGACGCCGACCTGCTCATCGCCACCGAACCCAAAGCAGAGCTCATCGAGTCCTTCAACCGGCACGGCGGCGCCGGGAAACCCCGCGTGGGGCAACTGCCCGTCTGCTACGACACCGACCGCGACGGGGCGATCGCCCGGGCCCACGACCAGTTCCGCTGGTTCGGCGGCGGCTGGCCGGTCAACTCCGAGCTCCCGGGCCCGTCCGGCTTCGAGGGCGCTACGCGGTTCGTCACGCCGGAGGACGTGGCCGAGGCCATTCCGTGCGGCGACGACGTCAGCGCGTTCGTCGACGCCGTACGCCCCTTCGTCGACGCGGGCTTCACCGAGGTCGCGCTCGTGCAGATCGGGGGCGAGCACCAACTGCCCTTCATCGACTGGGCCGAGAAGAAGCTGCTGCCCGCGCTGCGCGACCTGTGACCCGGAAGACCCGCCAGCGGCCAGGGGCCGACGTCTCGACGACGCTCGTGTACGGGGCGAACCGGGTGGTTGGCTGTTTGGCTTCGTGCCGCGGGGGTTAACCGGATCTCATGCGATTCCTGTCAGCGAAGTTGGCGCCAGCGGGGGCGGGCCCCCCGGGACGAGACGATCAAGAGGGGTGTGGTGCTCCGGCGCGGGCCTTTCTCAAGGCGCTGGACGCGCTCGGTGAGGCCAAGCAGCTCGACAAGATCACGGGCCCGTTGCAGAGGCTCGTCCGTGCGCTGCCGCTCGGGCCCTACCGTGCTGTCCTCCAGGGCCGGCCGATCGGGCATCCGCTGCACCCCGTGCTGGTGCAGGTGCCGATCGGGGCGTGGACGTCCGCGGCGGTCCTCGACCTCGTGCCGGGCGCGGGGCGCAACGCGCGCCTCCTGGTGGGCATGGGGGTCGTCTCCGCGGTGCCGGCCGCCTGGGCGGGCTGGGTGGACTGGGCGGAGCAGCCCGAGCGGCAGTTGCGTACGGGAGTGGTGCACGCCGCGTCGAACGGCGTGGCCATCGGTCTGTACGCCAGTTCCTGGGTCGCACGGGGCCGCGGCAGGCCGGCGTTCGGCCGGCTCCTCGGCTTCGCCGGGCTCACCGTGGCCAGCGTCGGCGGAATGCTCGGTGGTCATCTGGCCTTCCGGCAGGCGGTCGGCTCCAACAAGACGGAGCCGATCGACCACCTGGTCGAGCCCGGGTGGCACGCCGTGGGCACCGCCGCGGAATTCCCCGAAGGGAAGGGTGTCCGGCGGATGCTGGGCGCGGTCCCCTTGCTCGTGGTGCGTGAGCCGGACGGCGGGTTCCACGTTCTGGTCGACCGGTGCAGCCACATGGCGGGCCCGCTGTCCCAGGGCGAAGTGGCGGACGGCTGTGTCGAGTGCCCATGGCACAAAAGCGTGTTCCGCCTGGCGGACGGGCGGAACGTAGCGGGCCCGGCCACAGCGCCCCAGCCCACCTTCGAAACCCGGCTGACACAGGAGGGTGCGCTGGAAGTCAGGCTCCCCACCGCTGTCTGAGCCGCTCAAGGCGTGCGGGGCTACGCGACCCTGCGTGCCGTGCTGCTCGGGCTCGGGGCGCGCCCACCGTGCCCGGAGCAGGTCAGGCCGATCAGGTCTCTCCTGCGCCAGGCCCGCTTCACAGGCCGACGGAGGTCACGGGCCGATCGCTTCCTCGATTCGGACAGCGCGCAGCGGGTAGGTGCAAAACGGTATGAAATGGTCCGTGGAGCGGCGGGTGCACGGGGCGGCGCGAGACGTTCCGTGAACCACCCCTCGAACGGCTGTGAGCGGCAAGGAGCTGTCGACTGCTCGACGTCCACCAGGAGGTGCCCACCATGGCGGCGAAGGACGCGCTGAGCGATTACCGCCGCAAACGCGACTTCTCGAAGACACGGGAGCCCAAGGGCCACGCCGCACGGAGCAAGGGCCCTGCGCCGACCTTCGTGGTGCAGATTCACGACGCGAGCACGCTCCACTTCGACTTCCGCCTTGAGGTGGACGGGGTGTTGAAGTCGTGGGCGGTCCCCAAGGGCCCGTCCGGCGACCCGCACGACAAGCGGCTCGCGATGCCCACCGAGGATCACCCATTGGCGTACTCGGATTTCGAGGGTGTCATCAGTGAAGGCGAGTACGGCGCGGGGACGGTGATCGTCTGGGACACGGGCACGTACCGCAGTCTGGCCACCGACCACCACGGCCACGAGATCCCCTTCGCCGAAGCGCTCGACCACGGTCACGCCTCGTTCTGGCTGGAGGGCACCAAGCTGCACGGAGGCTATGCGCTGACCCGGATCCGTACGAGCGCGGATGGTGACCGCGAGGCCTGGCTGCTGGTCAAACAGGACGACAGACACGCCTCCGCACACAGCGCGACCGAGCCCACCCGCGCCCGCTCTTCGCTGAGCGGCCGCACGCTCAAGCAGGTCGCCGACGAAGCCGCGGGGAAGACGCCGTGATGGCCCCGGCCCTCAGCGGCGAGCCCGAGGCGTCCGTACGCCTCGACGACGGGATCCGGCAGCGGGCCACCCACTGGGTACGCCCCGAACTCGTCGCGCAGATCGGCTTCACCGAATGGACCCGCGCGGGCCTGCCGCGCCACCCCCGCTTCCTGGGGCTGCGCGACGGCAAGCGCCCCGCCGACGTGGTCCGCGAACACCCGCAGGGAGGCGGGAAATGAGCTCCGCGGAGACGACGACCATCCGGGCCGGTCGACGCACGGTACGACTGAGCCGCCCCGACAAGGTCCTTTTCCCCGATGACGGCATCACCAAGAGCGACCTCGCGGAGTACTACCGGACCGTGGCCCGGCGCATGCTGCCGCACCTGCGCGGGCGGCCGCTGATGCTGGAGCGCCACCCGGACGGCATCGACGGCGGGGCCTTCATGCAGAAGGACACCCCCGACTACTTCCCCGACTGGATCGACCGCGCGGAGCTGCCGAAGGAGGGCGGCACCGTCACCCACGTCCTGTGCGGCGACACGGCCACCGCCGTCTACCTCGCCGGCCAGGGCTGCATCACGCTGCACCGCTGGCTCTCCCGCGCCGACCGGCCCGACCACCCGGACCGCCTCGTCTTCGACCTCGATCCACCCGAGGACGACTTCGCGGCGGTGCGGGCGGCCGCCCGGCTGTTGCACGACCTGCTCGACGAACTGGAACTGCCGTCCGCCGTGATGACCACGGGATCCCGAGGGCTGCACGTCCTCGTACCCCTGGACCGGCGCGCGCCCTTCGACGACGTCCGCGACTTCGCCCTCGGCACCGCCAACCTCCTTACGGCCCGGCACCCCGACACCCTCACCACGGCCCCCAGGAAAGAGGCCCGACGAGGCCGGCTCTACCTGGACACCCAGCGCAACGCCTACGCGCAGACGGCCGTCGCGCCCTACTCCGTACGAGCCCTTCCGGGAGCGCCCGTCGCGACGCCGCTGGCCTGGGCCGAGATCGACGATCCGGATCTCGACGCCCGGCGCTGGACCCTGGGGACCATTGCCGACCGGCTCGACAACGACCCCTGGCGGAACGCCCTGCGCCGTGGCCGGTCCCTCGCCGCGGCCCGTCGGCGGCTCACCACCCTGCGCGACAAGCCCTGACTCCCGCCAGGGCGGCCTTCCATCGCGCGCCGACGGCAACGTGGCTTGCCACCACCGACCCGCATGAGGAGCGAGGCCCTGATGAACACCAAGGACACGACGGCCGCGCTGCTGCGTGATCACGGCCGCAGCTACGCCGAGGAAGCGGGCATCACCTTGCGCGACAAGCCGTCGCCGCTCTACCAGTTGCTGGTCCTTGCGGTGCTGTGCTCGACGCGGATCAAGGCGGACATCGCGACCGACGCCGCACGCGAACTGTTCCGGGCGCGCCTGCGGACCGCCCGCGCGATGGCGGAGACGGACTGGCAGACGATCGTCGACACACTCGGCCGGGCCCACTACCGCCGCTACGACGAGAGCACCGCGACCGCCCTGCTGGAAGGAGCCGACCTGATCCTGCGACGCTGGCGCGGTGACCTGCGCCGACTGCGGGACGAGGCGGACGGCGACCCCGAACGCGTGCGAGAGCTGCTGCGGGACGTACCTCGGATCGGCCCCGTCGGAGCGGGCATCTTCTGCCGCGAGGCACAGGGAGTCTGGCCCGAACTCCGCCCGTTCTTCGACGACCGGGCCCGGGAGGCCGCCTCCGCGCTGGGCCTCCCCACCACCGCGAAGGGCCTGGCCCGGCTGGTGCCCCCGGACGAGCTGCCGAGACTCGCCGCCGCACTGGTCCGGTCAGGGCTTGAGCACTGAACCCCGGGCCAGGTGCCAGGCCGTGTCGGCGATGCGGCATCACGAGGCCGGCACCGTCGCCGTCGACGTGTTCCACCCCGACACCCGCAGACGCGGCGCGGAACCGTGCAGATCCGCCGTGCGGTACGTCGCCGTCAGGGTCGTCGACTCGCCGGGCCACAGGCTCACCTGGTTGTCCGACCAGCGCACCGGCAGGACCGGGGCGCCGTCCGCGTTCACCAGGTGCACGTCGGTGAGCAGTGCCGGTACCGCTCCCGAGCCCGTGTTCCGCACGGTCACCGTCGTCGTCGACATGCCGTCCGGGCCCGTCGTGGTCGTCGCCGACACAGACACCTTCGCCTTCGGCATCGAGGCCAGGCCCTTGAGGTCGGCGTAGGCCGTCGTCGGCGTGTGGTACCAGTCGGTGCGGGCGTAGTCGAGGACGTCGGCCCTGGTGGAGAGCCAGTACACATTGCGGCTCACCTCCTTGCCGGACGCGTCGGTGAGGACCAGCTTGGCCAGGTATGTGGGGGACAGGCCGCTCACCGACGCCGGGACGGTCAGCGCCGTGGTGCTCGCGCCGTTCCCGGCGACGTTCACCCCGCTCACCGTCCGGTCGTACTTCTGAGTGCCGTCCGTGGTGAAGAGGGTCACCCGTGCGGTGAGCCCGGAGGCCGCGGCGGGCCGGCTGTTGACTACGGACACCGCGCGGTTGTCGTAGGAGTACTGGACGTGCAGCGGCTCGTTCGCCTTCTTCGCGCCGAAGTAGGCGCCACCCTGGTCCAGGTAACGGTCCGTCAACTGCCAGTGCAGGGAGGTCCATCCACTGTTGAACATCCAGTGGACGACTCCGGTCGCCGGCTTCGTCGCGTCCTTGGCGTTGCGGCCGTACGCCTCGAACTGGGCCCGCACGTTCTCGTACTGCGCGAGCTGCGCCTTGCGTACGTAGTCGTCGAGGCCGGTCGGGGTGCCGTAGCGGCCGGCCAGGGCGTCGTCGTACAGCTTGAGCGTGGCGAAGGTGGAGGAGGGGGAGCGGTGGTACTGCTTCGCGGAGGGGGACTTCCACAGGGTGTCGAGTTCCGCCGGTGACATCATGCGGCGCAGGGTGTCGAGGGTGGGGATGTCGGGGCCCGCGCTGGTCTCGGAGTTGAAGCCGGTGGCGCCGCCCTCCCGCTTGTCGTACCAGTAGTACGGCGGCACCCAGTCGTACGGGCCCGTCATCTTCATGCCTGAACTGCCGGTGATCGGCGAGGACTTGTCGGACGCCGCAGCCACGACGGGAGTCGGCCAGTCGGCCGCCTTCAGCGCGTCCACGTAGTTCTTCTCGATCGTCTTGTCGGGGGCGAAGTCGCTGCCGATCAGGAACGAGATCACGCTCGGGTGGTCGCGCAGGCGGGCGGCTTCCGCCGCCATGGAGGCCTTCGCCACCGGGTAGTCGCCCGCGGTCCACTTGTCGCCCGACTCGCCGCCGTTGACCTGGCCCTCCCACTTGTCGCAGCACTCCCAGCCGGGCAGCGTCAGAATGCCGTGGCGGTCGGCCAGGTCGAAGAACTCGTCCGGCTCGATGTGGCCTTCCAGGCGGATGGTGTTGAGCCCGAGGTCGAGTGCGTACGTGAGCCGGTCCTCCACATAGGTGCGGTCCCAGCGCAGATACTCGTCGGGGGACCAGCCGCCGCCCTTGATCAGCAGCGGCCGCCCGTTCACCGAGTACTGGCGAGCGCCGTCGGAGTTCAACGGGGCCTTCACATCCCGGATGCCGAACGACTCGTGTGCCGTGTCGGAGGGGGTGGCCGAGACCGATGCCGTCAGGTTCAGGTCGTACAGCGGCTGCCCGCCCATGCCCGCCGGCCACCACACCTGCGGTGATTTCAGGCGGAGTTGGGGATACGCCGCCGGGGTGAAGGCGACCGGCTTCGTCTCGTGCGCCTTGAGTGTGACCTCCTGGCTGAAGGAGACCTGCCCGATCGTGCCGGATACGGTCGCGGTGACCGGGGCGGCCGAGTCGTTGCGGGCCCGCGCCTTCACGGTCAGGTCGGCGGACGCCAGCGACGGCACGGCGAGCGATGTCACCACGTGCGCGTCGCGCAGCGCGACCTGGCCGCCGCGCCTCACCACCACATCGCGGACGATGCCCATGTTCTGGTCGGGCGGCGGCTGCAGCCAGTCGATCCAGCCCATCGTGAGGTTCTTCCTCGGGTCGTTGGGCTGGATCCGGAAGGCCACCGCGTTCGTGCCCGCCTTCACCAACTCCGTTACATCCAGCTCGTGGTGGGTGTACGCACCGGTGACGGCACCCCTGTCGGCGACCTGCTTGCCATTCACGTACACATCGGCGGCCGAGACCACCCCGCTGAAGTCGAGGTAGGTGCGGGAGGAGGTGTCGGCGACGGTGAAGTCCGAGCGGTACCACCAGGGGACCGTGAAGTCCGCCTTCGGGATCTTCTCCTGGTTGGTCGAGTAGAACGGGTCGGCATACCTTCCGGCCGCGAGCAGCGCGGCCAGCACCGTGGAGCGCGGGCCGGCCGCGACCCAGCCGGTGGCGGGATAGCCGGGGCTCGACACGGCGGCCGGGGCGTCGGCGACCTTGGCCGTCGACTGGATCGCGTATCCGGCCAGGGCGGTCGCGCTCCCCGGCGCCGAGGCGATGGGGGTCACCCGGCCGCGGGCGGGACGGGCGTCCGGCGTCGCCGACGAGGTGCCGGCGGTGAGGGCGAGGATCAGGCCGAGTACCGCGACGGCGGCGGTCCTTCGGCGCGCGGGGGCGGGGCGGTGGAACACGGTGGTCTCCCAGAGGGCTGGTCGGAACATCCGCGCATCGCTACAAGTAAAGAAGCCTTACTAACTTGTGCCAGCAAGCTAGAGGGGATGGGAGAGGCATGTCAATCGCGGGACCCCGCGCACCCGGGCGGGGTTCAGACACAGGCTCTGAGGCGTGACGCGGGGTCCTCAGTGCGCCGAGCGCCGCTCGAAGGCCACGTCCCGTGCCGTGCCGAGCGCCGTCGCCACCGCGCCGAGCAGCACCGCGTCCTCCCCGAGCGAACTCGGCGCCACCTTCGGCCGGAGCGGCGTGAGCGCACGGAGCGTGTCGCGTACGGGGCGAAGGAGTATGTCCGCGCTGTGGCCGACGCCTCCGCCGAGCACCACGAGATCGGGGTCAAGGACGGCGGCGACCACCGCGACGGTGTGCGCGATCCGCTCGCCCTCCAGCTGAACCGCCTCGACGGCGGCGGCGGTTCCGGCCCGGGCCGCGTCGAAGACGTCCTTGGCGGAGAGCGGTCCCGCCATGCCGAGCGAGCGTGCGGCGGCCACGACCGCGTCGCCGGAGACCGCGTCCTCCAGGGTGTCCGGCTTCTGGCGGCCGGGCCACGGCAGGAAGCCGATCTCGCCGGCGCCGCCGTGCGCCCCGGTGAAGAGCTGGCCCTCGCTGACCACGCCCATGCCGAGGCCGGTGCCGATCATGACGTACACGAAGAGCCTGCTGCCCGCACCGACGCCGAAGGTGTGCTCGCCGAGCGCCGCCAGGTTCGCGTCGTTGTGGACCGCGAGCGGTATGCCGAGCCGCTCCCGCATCTGGTCGAAAAGGCCCGGCCTGCCCCAGCCCGGAAGGTGCTGGGCATAGCGGACGCGCCGCTTCTCGGCGTCGTACACGCCGGGGGTGCCGACCACCGCCTGGGCGACCTTGTCCGCGTCCACGCCCGAATCCTCGACGAGTTGGTGCGCGCTGGTGACGACCAGGTCGGCCATCGTCGCCGAGGTGCGGGCCTGGTTGCGGACCTCGGAGCGGGCCACCACCGTGCCGTCGAGGTCGGCCAGCGCGATCCGCAGCCAGGCCCGGCCGATGTCGATGCCGAGCGCGTAACCCGCCGTCGGGTCGGGTGCGTAGAGCACGGCGGCCCGGCCCCGCTCGGGGGTCATCGTGCCCGCCTCGCGGACCAGGCCCGCCAGTTCGAGCGAGGCGAGCGCGCTGGACACCGTGGGTTTGGACAGGCCGGTGTCCCGCGCGAGCTGGGCCCGGGACGCGGGGCCCCCGGCGCGCAGCCGGTCGAGCAGCAGACGCTCGTTGGAGCTGCGCTGCCGCTGCGGGTTCCAGGGCAGGCCGCCACCCTCGTCGCTGCTGGTCATCGCATCATTCTCACGCATCGGTCCGCGCTGGTCACTGACGACCCCTTGACGGTCAAAGTAAAGGTACTTAACTTAAGCACGTCCAACGCCGGGGGAATCCGAACACTGGCGAATCGGCAGTAGCTTCCTCTTCTCGCCCCTCAGCCCCGGGAGGACCCCAGTGTCCGGAACCCCTCCGCCGGCCGGCGGCTTCGTCCGCCGGATCGCACTCTTCCAGGCCACCGCCATCAACATGAGCCAGATGTGCGGGATCGGCCCGTTCGTGACCATCCCGCTGATGGTCGCCGCGTTCGGCGGGCCCCAGGCCGTCATCGGCTTCGTCGCGGGCGCGATACTCGCCCTGGCCGACGGGCTGATCTGGGCCGAACTCGGCGCCTCGCTGCCCGGATCCGGCGGCAGCTACGTCTATCTGCGCCAGGCCTTCCAGTACCGCACGGGCCGGCTGATGCCGTTCCTCTTCGTGTGGACGGCCATGCTCTTCATCCCGCTCATCATGTCCACCGGCGTCGTCGGCTTCGTCCAGTACCTCGGCTACCTCGCCCCGGACCTCGGCAAGACCTCCGGTGACCTGATCGGGCTCGGCATCATCGCCCTCGTGGTCCTGCTGCTCTGGCGCGGCATCGAGCACATCGCCCGGATCACCGCGGTGATGTGGGTCGTGATGATCGCCTCGGTGGCCCTGGTGATCATCGCTGCCGCCACCGACTTCAGCCCGCATCTCGCCTTCAACTACCCCTCGGGCGCCTTCGAGTTGACGAGCAGTCACTTCTGGACCGGATTCGCCGCGGGCCTCACCATCGGCATCTACGACTACCTCGGCTACAACACCACCGCCTACATGGGCGCCGAGATCAAGGACCCCGGACGCACCCTGCCGCGCTCCATCATCTATTCCGTCCTCGGCATCATGGCGATCTACCTGCTGCTCCAGATCGGCACCCTCGGCGTCATCGACTGGCAGCGGATGCTGGACCCGAACGACATCGCCTCCACCTCGGTCGCCTCCGCGGTCCTGGAGAAGACCTGGGGCAAGGGCGCCGCCGACGTCGTCACCGTCCTCATCCTGGTGACCGCGTTCGCCTCCGTCTTCACCGGGCTGCTCGGCGGCTCCCGGGTCCCGTACGACGCCGCCCGCGACAAGGTGTTCTTCCGCCCGTACGCCAAGCTGCACCCCCGGCACCGCTTCCCGATGCTGGGCCTGGTCACCATGGGTGTCATCACCGCCGTCGGCTTCATGATCGGCCGCCACACCGATCTGACCACCCTCATCCAGCTCCTCACCACGGTGATGGTCATCGTCCAGGCGCTCGCCCAGATCCTCGCCGTGACCGTACTGCGCAAGCGGCAGCCGGGCCTGCGCCGCCCCTACCGGATGTGGCTCTACCCGCTGCCGAGCCTGATCGCCCTGTTCGGCTGGCTCACCATCTACGGCTACGCCGACAAGAACTCGCCCGGCCGCCACCCCATCGAATGGTCACTGGCCTGGCTGGCGCTGGGCTGCGTCGCCTTCGTGCTGTGGGCACGCTTCGAGCGGGTCTGGCCGTTCGGGCCGCGCGAGATCCGCGAGGAGTACCTCGACGAGCCCTCGGTGGAGACGCTGCCGGCCTGAGAGCCTGTGCCCGAGTCGGGCGCGCGGGTGGGCCCCCGCCCGGATACCGGGACGGGGGCCCACTCATGTGCCGCGTACGCCATGTGGGTCCGCGCTCACGCGTGGCGTGGTCAACGGCACGTCTCCGTACGCTACGTGTCGCCCCGGCGAACCTCCTCCGTGATCGGGATCGACTTCGAGAGAGGCGAACTCGCGGCCGGAGCCTGCCCGTTGGGGGAGTCGCCGTTCTGGTTCATCGACGCGAGCAGCTGGCGCGCCAGGCCCAGACCCGTGCCGCCCATCGTCAGGGCCTTCGCGAACATCTCCGACATGCCCTCGGCGCCGTTCAGGAGCACCATGTGCTCCACATTGCCGAAGGCCGAAGCGCCCGCTTCCACGATCTGCGGCCAGTTCTCGGCGAGTTGCTGGGCGACGACCGCCTCCTGGTTCTCGGCGAGCGCCGCCGCGCGTGCCTTGATGGCCTCGGCCTCCGCCAGACCCCGGGCCTTCGCCGACTCGGCCTGTGCGAGCCCCTTGGCCTGCGTCGCCGACGCCTCGGCCTCACCCGTCGCCCGGGTCGCCTTCGCGGCCGCGAGCCCGCGCGCCTCGGTGGCCTGGGCCTCGGCCGCCGCGGCCGTTTTGACCCGGGTCGCCTCGGCCGCCGCCGCGAGCTCGGTCTCCTTCGCCTTGGCCTCGGCCGCCGAGATGCGGGCGTCACGCTCGGCCTCGGCCAGCGTCCGCTTCTCGTACGCATGGGCATCGGCGGGCTTGCGCACATCCGCCTGGAGCTGCTGCTCGCGGCGCTGTGCCTCCAGCTCGGCGACCCGGGTCTCCTGGACCACGACCTCCTGCCGGGCGGCGGCGTCCGCGAGCGGGCCCGCCTGCCGGGAGCTGGCCGCGGCCTTGTCCCGCTCGGCCTGGTAGCCGGCCTGCAGGATCTCGCTGTCCCGGGTCGCCTCCGACATCCGCGCGAACGCGGCCTGTTCGGCCTCGGTCGCCCGCAGGTTCGCCTCGGCCTGCGCGATCCGCGCGTCGCGCTGCACCGCGGCGGCGTGCGGCATCGCCAGGTTCTTGATGTACCCGGTCGGGTCGTCGATCTCGTGGATCTGCAAGGAGTCGACGATCAGACCGAGCTTCTCCATCTCCGTACCGCACGCGGCCCGGGTCTGCCCGGTGAGCTTCTCCCGGTCCCGGATCATGTCCTCGACGGTCAACCCGCCCACGATGGAACGGAGATGACCCGCGAAGACGTTGTGCACGCGGTCCGACATCAGCCGCTGCTGATCGAGGAAACGCCGGGCCGCGTTGGCGATCGACACGAAGTCGTCGCCCACCTTGAAGATGACCACGCCCCGCACCTTCAGCGGGATGCCCTGCTGCGTCACGCAGTCCACCGACAGCTCGGTCTCGTTGAGATCGAGCGACAGTTTCCTGACCGCCTGCACACCAGGCAGTACGAGGGTTCCCCGACCGGTGACGATCCGGAACCCCATGCCCTCGCCGAGCCCCTCGGTCCGGTGCTTCGAACCGGAGATGACGAGTGCTTCGTTCGGTTCGGCCACCCGCCACATGAGCTTGAACAGGCCTACCAGAACGATGATGGCGGCGAGAACCAGTCCCGCCGCGACGCCGATGACCATCGGCATACGCCCCCTTCATGCAGTGCCGCTCGGCACTGATGGAGGGAGTTTGCTCCTGGCCGGATCCGGCGTGAAGACGCTGACGGATCCTTGTCGCAATCTTGATGCGCACCGGTGAACGCGCTGGTGAAAGCGATGGCCAAGGTGAGCTCGGATGCGCTCAGCCGTCGTATGCGGCCATGACGTACACCGTGCGCGGAGGCAGGTGTTCCACCACCGTCACGACCGTCCCGGTCTCGATCCGGCCGGTGCCCGGCGCCGGGTGCGCCAGGAAGTGCTCGGCCCCGCCCCGGATCCTGACGATGACCTCGCCCACGAGCCCGGGCCCGACCGTTCCGGTCACCCGCCCGAGCAGCCCCACCATGTCCTCGCTCATCTCGGGAGCGTAACCCGAGCGGCAGAGGGGATATCCAGCCACCGCGAAGCCTGAGCGCGAGCGGCGTGCAAGGCGGTGTCGCCGAGCACGAGCAGCGGAACCAGCCCGCGTGAGGGCCGGGGAGCCGGGGCGGTGACGGTCGGCGGGATGCCGGTGCCGGGGGGAGTAAAGGGCCACGCTGCCCTCCGGGCGTGAGGAGGCGGATGAGGGTGTGCGAACGGTGTGGGAGGGCACTTTGTCCGGCCGGAATTGGTGGGTCCGGGCCGGGAGGTCTCCCGCGTGACCCCGGTGACCGCAAGGGTCGTGGCCATCCGATGAGGTTGTTGGCACGTGTCAATTGCTCGTGTAAGCACTATTCAGCATCGAATTCAAGCCATCCGCTGGACCCCGAGCGGGATGCGTCTGGAAAGATGCCGATCGCGATGAGCCAGACACCCAAGCAGCCTGCTGACCGTCCCGTCCCGACCAGCGCCGATGTGGCCCGCCTGGCCGGGGTCTCCCGGGCGACCGTGAGCTACGTGCTCAACAACACCTCGGCCGTGCGGATCAGCGAACCCACCCGGGTCCGGGTCCGCGCCGCCGCCGAGGAACTGGGCTATGTCCCGCACGCCGCGGCCCGCAGCCTGCGCGCCGGGCACACCCGGATCGTGCTGCTGCCCACGGCGCACATCCCGGTCGGCCCGCTCTACAGCCGGTTCTTCAAGGAGCTCCAGTGGGAGCTGCGCCGGCTCGACTACACGGTCGTCCAGTACGGCAGCCTCGGGCTGGACGCGGACGAGGCGGCCCGCGCGTGGGCCGAGCTGCGGCCGGTCGCGGTGGTCTCGCTGGGCGAGATCGAACTCACCCCGCAGGGCGTCCGGCTCCTCAAGCGTTCGGGTGCGCGGGCGGTCATAACGCTGGGTCCGGAGCGCGTCGAGGGCGCCCACGCGCTCGTGATGGACCAGCGCGAGATCGGCGCGAGCGCGGTGGCCCACCTGTGCGAGCGGGGCCGGCGCCGCATCGGCGTGCTGGTCCCCGCCGAACCGGGCCTCGAACTCTTCTCCAAGCCGCGGCTGGCCGGCGCCCGCAAGGCCGCGCACGGCACCGACGCGGTGATCGAGCCCGTGACGATGGCGTACACGGAGGAATCGGCGGCCGAACTGGCAGGCCGGTGGCGGGAGTTGGGCCTGGACGCGGTCTTCGCCTACAACGACGAGTACGCGATGCTCCTGATGCGTGCCCTCCAGGACGCTGACATCGATGTCCCCGGCGAGGCCGCGGTGATCGGCGCGGACGACCTCCTGCTCGGCAGGCTCCTGCGCCCCCGGCTGAGCACGGTCCACGTGGAGATGGTGACCGGCCGCCACCTCGCCGAGCTGGTCGACCGCGTGGTGCGCGACCCGGACGGCACCCCGGAGCGGCACGACCTGATGGGCGCCAGGGCGCTGCCGCGCGAATCGAGCTGACCCGGGCGGACGGCGTGCGGTCGGGGCGTCGGGTGTTTAGCGTCGGAGCATGAGCAACCAACCTCAGCGCGCCTCCCGCCATCCCCAGCGTTTCGAGATCCTGCTCGTTCCCGAGCACGTCGAGGACCGGGGCGATGCCTCGGTGGCGGACAGCGCCGTGCGCTCCGCCGTCGTCGAGGCGACCGGTGAAAGGGGGGTCTCGGGCTATCCGCGGTACGCCGGGCACGGCATCGTGGCCGAGATCGACTCCGCCACCCGCGCCGTCGAGGCGCTGCTCGTGGACGGATCCGAACTCGACATCGGACTGGGCGTCGTGCTCAGGGAGGTCCCGGGGCGGCCGTGACAGTGATCCCGTTGTGGCCGGGGCCCGTTGACAGCGGACGGCGGTGGGCAGAGACTCGGCGCAGCCATTCATGAACATCACTTCACTGGACGAACGGGCCGCCGTGGTGGCCCCGAACCGATGAAGAGATCCGTGGGAGAGACCCGATGAGCATCCGCGACGTGTACATCGTCGACGCCGTCCGCACCCCGATCGGCAAGTTCGGGGGTGCGCTCGCGTCGGTGCGGCCCGACGATCTCGCCGCGCACGTGGTCAGGTCGCTGGTGGACCGCACCCCGGAGCTCGACCCGGCCCGCATCGACGACGTGTACTTCGGTGACGCCAACGGCGCGGGTGAGGACAACCGCGACGTGGCCCGCATGGCCGTGCTGCTCGCCGGTCTTCCCGTCTCGGTGCCCGGCGTCACCGTCAACCGCCTGTGCGGATCCGGCCTCGAAGCCGTGATCCAGGCGTCCCGCGCCATCGCCGTCGGCGACGCCTCGATCGCCGTCGCGGGCGGCGTCGAGTCGATGTCCCGCGCCCCCTGGGTCGTACAGAAGCCCGAGCGGGCTTTCCCCGCGGGCCACCAGCAGATGTACTCGACCACCCTCGGCTGGCGCATGACCAACCCGAGGATGCCCGCCGAGTGGACGGTCGCCCTCGGCGAGGGCGCCGAACTCATCGCCGACAGGCACGGCATCACCCGCGAACAGCAGGACGCCTTCGCCCTCGACAGCCACCGCAAGGCCGCCGAGGCATGGGCCAAGGGCCTCTACGACGGCGAGGTCGTCCCGTACGGCGGTGTCGATCTGGCCCGCGACGAATGCATCCGGGAGTCCTCCACTATGGAGGCGCTCGCCCGGCTCAAGCCCGCCTTCCGCGCGGACGGTTCGGTGACCGCGGGCAACGCCTCCCCGCTCAACGACGGCGCCGCCGCCCTGCTCCTCGTCGACGAGGAGGGGCTGCGTGCCACCGGCCGCGAGCCGCTCGCGCGCATCCGCAGCTCCGCCGTCACCGGCATCGAGCCCCAGCTCTTCGGGCTCGGCCCGGTCGAGGCGGTCCGCGGGGCGCTCGCCAAGGCGGGCAAGGGCTTCGGCGACCTCACCACCTTCGAGCTGAACGAGGCGTTCGCCGCCCAGTCGCTCGGCTGCCTCGCCGAATGGCCCGGCCTCGACCCGGCCGTGGTCAACCCGCGCGGCGGCGCCATCGCCATCGGCCACCCCCTCGGCGCCTCCGGCGCCCGGCTCGCGGGAGCCGTCGCCCACCAGCTCGCCGCGGCCGGCTCCGGCACGGGTCTGGCAGCCCTCTGCATCGGCGTGGGCCAGGGCCTCGCCCTCGTGCTGGAACGCTAACCGGCTTGGCAGGTAAGGGAGTTGAGTCTCCCCGGGTGCCACGCTGAGGTTTCGTTGAGCGGTAAATCATCTTACGATGGTGCCTGCGCGCTGCGGCCCTCGGTTGCCGGCGGATTCCTCCGGCTGCCGTGATGCGTACGGCACGTCCGTGGCGCCGTGTGCAACTGCCGGGCCTCGTACGTGACGTACGCAGGGCGGGGCAACTGCCCAGCCCAGTACGGGACTTGCTGGTCCTCCGCTTCGGACGACAGACGACTGGAGATCCTTCATGACCCTGCTCGACCCCAAGACGTGGCAGTCCAGGGTGCTCGCCGGGGGTGAGTACGAGGTCGTCGAGCCCGCCACGGGGGAGTCGCTCGGAGCCGTCAGCCTCGCCGCCGGCGAGGATGTCGAAGCCGCCGCGGAGGCCGGCGTCGCGGCGCAGGGCTCCTGGGCGCGCACCCCGCACTTCGCACGCGCGGCGGTGCTGCGCCGGGCGGGCGACCTGTTCGCGCACCACGCCGACGAGCTGCGGGAGTGGCTGATCCGCGAGTCCGGATCGGTGTCCGGCAAGGCGGACTTCGAGCTGCACGTCGCCGCGCAGGAGTGCTATGAGGCCGCCGCCCTCGCCTCGCGGCCGCTCGGTGAGGTGCTGCCGAGCGAACAGCCCCGGCTCTCCTACACCCGGCGGGTCCCGGTCGGCGTCGCCGGTGTGATCGCCCCGTTCAACGCCCCGCTCATCCTCGCCATCCGCTCGGTGGCGCCCGCGCTCGCACTGGGCAACGCGGTGCTGCTCAAGCCCGACCCGCGCACCGCCGTCTGCGGAGGCCTCGCGCTCGGGGCCGTGTTCGCCGAGGCCGGGCTGCCCGAGGGGCTGCTGCACATCCTGCCCGGCGGCGCCGAGATCGGGCAGGCCCTCGTCGCCGACCAGTGCGTCCCCGTCATCTCCTTCACCGGATCGACCGCCGCCGGGCGCCGCGTGGGTGAGGCGGCGGGGCGCCGACTCAAGCGCGTCCACCTGGAGTTGGGCGGGAACTCCGCGCTCGTCGTACTCGCCGACGCCGACATCGAGGGCGCGATCGCGCAGGCTACCTGGGGGTCCTTCTTCCACCAGGGCCAGATCTGCATGACCACCGGCCGCCACCTCGTGCACACCTCGCTGTACGAGGAGTACGTCGAGCGGCTCGCCGCCAAGGCCGACGCGCTGGCCGTCGGCGACCCGTACCGCGAGCAGGTCCACCTCGGCCCGGTCATCGACCGGTCCCAACTCACCAAGATCCACGGCCTGGTGGAGTCCAGCACCACCCGTGGCGCGCGGCTCGCCGCGGGCGGTACCCACCAGGATCTCTTCTACCGCCCCACCGTGCTCGCCGACGTCGACGACCACACCCCCGCCTACGCCGAGGAGGTCTTCGGCCCGGTCGCGCCCGTCCGCTCCTTCGCCACCCTGGACGAGGCCGCGGCCCTGGCGATGGCCGGCCCGTACGGTCTCTCGCTCGGCATCGTCACCCGGGACACCGCGCTCGGCCTGGAGCTCGCCGACCGCATCCCGACCGGGATCGCCCACATCAACGACCAGACGGTCAACGACGAGGCGGTCGCCCCCTTCGGCGGGATCGCGGCCTCCGGGACCGGCGCCCGGTTCGGAGGCTCGGCCAACCTGGACGCCTTCACCGAACTGCGCTGGACCACCGTGCGCCGCCAACCGGCAGGCCATCCGTTCTGACCGATCGCTTCGGAACGAGGTGCGGAGTCGGCTCAAGTAGCCGTCGCCGCAGGCGAGTTGGAGTGGTGCGAGGTGGAGGTCGCGCGTATCGGGACTGCGGAGGGCGCCCGGAATTAGCGTCAATTACAAGTTGACGACCCCCTATCGTCAACTTAAGATTGACGCATGAGTCCACTCGACATCAGCCTCGCCGAGCTGATCGCGCGTCTCGACGAGGAACTGCCCGAAGCCAGCGAACTGGCCCGTATCAGCGAGGCGCGACTGCGCGCCCAGACCCTGTCCGACCTCGGTGACCAGCTCATCGACCACTACGTCAGCAAGGCCAAGCAGACCGGCGCGTCATGGACCGAGATCGGCGACGCCATCGGGGTCTCCAAACAGGCCGCCCAGCAACGCCACGTATCCCCTTTCGAGCGGTACACCAACCTGAACCGGCACAGCATCGTGCTGGCACAGGAGGCCGCCCGAACGCACAAGCACGACTTCATCGGCACCGAACACATCCTGCTCGGCCTGCTCGGCGAACCGCGGGGCCTGGCGTACGAGGTGCTGATCGCCAAAGCCGGGTCGGAGCAATGCGTCCGCGACGCGATCGCCGGAGCGATGCCGCCGGTCGGGGAGAAGGCGCTGCGGGGCCACATCGCGTTCCGGCCGGAGAGCAAGGAGGCCATCGAGCAGGCACGCCGCGCGGCGGCCGACCTCGGTCACGACTGGGTCGGCACGGAACACACCCTCCTTGGCCTGATCCGCACCGAGCGGAGCCCGGCCTCGCGGATCCTGCGCGACCTCGGCTTCACGACCGACGAACTGCGCGAAACGATCAAGACTGAGATCGCCAACCGGTCCGCCGCCCGCGACAAGCAGTAGCGAGGCGACCAGGAGTCAGGGGGGGGCAGAGGCAGGGTCAGGGGTGTTCGGCGGGGCCTGGGCCCTGTGCCCCTGACCCGGTCGCGGACGGCCGTTCGGACATCGCGGCCCCGGCCGCGAGGAGCGGACACCGGTCGGGCATCCTTGGCCGGTGCACTCGGTTCTCTCCGGCTTCCTGCCCATCTGGACCATCACCGCGTTCGGCTGGGTCGCCGGGCGGTTCAACCTGCTCGGCGACCAGGCCCAACAGGTACTCGGGCGCTTCGCGTTCACCTTCGCCATGCCCTCGCTGCTGTTCCTCACGATGGCGAAGTCCCGGCCCGGCGAGCTGACGCAGCCCGGCGTCGCGGTGTTCGCCCTCAGCCTGCTCGCCGTGTTCGCCGCGGGGCTGATCGCGAGCAGGCGGCTCTTCAAGCGCAAGAAGGCCGAGCAGGCGATCGGCGCCATGGCCGCCTCCTATGTGAACTCGGCGAACCTCGGCATCCCCGTCGCCCTGCACGTCCTGCACGACACCTCGTTCATCGTGGCCGCCGCCCTCTTCCAAATGCTGTTCATCACCCCACTGATCCTGGTGCTCATAGAGCTCGACGTACGCCGGGACGCGGGCAGGCGCTGGCCGCGGATGCTCCAACTACCCCTACGCAACCCGGTCGTCGGGGCATCGGCCGCAGGCGTCGCCGTCGCCGCGCTCGGGCTGCGCCTGCCCGCGGAAGTGACCTCGCCGCTCACCATCCTCGGCGGCGGCGCCGTGCCCGCGGCCCTGTTCGCGCTCGGCATGTCGCTCACCGCACGGACCGCGGCCGACCCGGGGGAGCGGGCCGAGCGCACCCTGCTCGTCGCCCTCAAGATCGCCGTACAGCCGCTGCTCGCCTACGCGTTGGGGAGGTGGGTCTTCGGGCTCGGCGGGCACGAACTGTTCGCGGTGGTGCTCTGCGCCGGACTGCCCACGGCGCAGAACGCCTTCATCTTCGCTTCCGAATACCGGCTCGACACGGCCCTCCCCAGGGACACCGTGCTGCTCTCCACCCTCCTGTCGATGGCGTCCCTCTCCCTGATCGCGGTCCTCCTCGGCTGACCGCTCAGCAGGCCTGGCGCCAAACGTCCAGCTTGAGGTTCTTGCGCATCGAGGAGAGCCCGAGCTTGTCGGACTCGGCACAGAACTCCTTGGTGGGCAGCTCGTACTCGACGTGGAACACCGCCTTGTCCGCCTTCACGAACGGCGCGAGCAGGGCGCACTCGCCGTACTGCGCGCACTGCTCGTTGACCGCGAAGTCGAAGGCGGGCAGCAGTTCCGGGATCTGCTGCAGATCGTTCTTGAGGCCCACCGCGAGGCCCCGCGCGTGCGCGATCTCGGAGATCATGCGGTTGTACGCCAGCTGGTCCGCGGCCTTGAGCGGAAAGCCCGTCTTGTTGAGGTAGCCGTCCATGAGGTCCGGCTCGACCGCGTCGAAGCCCTTCTCCCTGCACATGTCGAAGCGGCGCTCCATCAGGGGCCGCAGCACGTCGATGCGCCGGATGTCGAGCCAGCGCTCTCCCTCCCAGCCGTTGTTCTCACCCTGCACCTCGCGCGGGAAGGCGTCCTTGTCGGACCGGAAGTTCTCCCAGGCGCCCGCGTTGATGTAGCAGATCGCCTTGCGGCCCTGGCTGTGCAGCTTGGCGACGTCGGCCGCGGTGTTCTCGAAGCCGTCGATGTCGTACACCGGGACGTCGGGGCCGTCCTGCACCCGGCCGTTGAGCTGCCACTGCCAGGCGGTACCGGGCTTGGGCTGCCAGAGCTTCGCCGGCGCCGAACCGCTGGGGGAGGGCGACGGAGAGGCGGGCCGGCTGGGCTTGGGCTTCGTGGAGGGCGAGGGGGCGGGCGCCGTCGGACGCGGGGTGTCCGGGCCGTCCGCGTCGTCGTCCGGTGAGCCGGACGAACAGGCTGTGGCGAGCAGGAGCAGGGTGACGGCGGTGCACAGCAGCGCCATCGGATTGCGGGCCAGGGTGCGGTTCATGGCGTCTTTCCGGGAAGCACGGGCGGCAGCGCCGCCCACGGATTGGGTAGTTCGCGTTCGACCACGCAGCACACGCCCGCGCCGCGGTCCCCGGTCGTCCGCAGGGCGAGCGCGAGGAGCGCCCCGGGCACGCCGTACACCAGGTGGCACAGGCGCTCCGGTGGCTGGCGGTCGGCCCAGCCGGGCCGGGTGAAGGCGGACACATAGGTGTCCCAGTGCCCTTCGAAGGTGACAAGGAGATCCGCGATGCGCAGATAGCCCGGCGCGGGATGCACCCCGGGGTTGAGCACCACGGTGGACGCACCCGCCCGCCGCGCGGCCCGGGCGGCCTGCCGCACGAACGGCAGACCCGTCCGGTCGGCGGGCGCCCGGTCCAGGAAGCAGCCGTCGGCCCCGTACCAGGCGCGATGCCGCTCCACGTCCCGCACTACGTCCGCCAACGGCCGGGCGCCGTAGTCCAGGTCGACATAGCCGAGCACCCGGACGCCGGCCGAGCGCAGCGCCTCGACCGGCCCGGCGAACGCCGGGTCCAAGGCGCTGCCCGGCCCGTCCGCCGCGTTGAGCACCACCCCGTAGAGGCCGGCCGCCGCCTCGGCGAGCCGCTGCCAGGCGGCCGGGTCCTCGGCGGGGTGGACGTAGAGCGGAACGAGCAGCATCAGTGCACCGGTTCCCGGTCCGGCTCGGCCCGCACGGCCGCCCACAGCGCGGACACCGAATCGGCGAGGGCGTACCGCGGAGACCAGCCGAGGGTGGTCCGGGCCGCGCTCGGGTCGGAGCACTGCCAGGGCACGTCCGCCGAGCGGGCCGAGCCCTCGGCGTTCTCCTCGATGTGGCCCTCGAACCCCGCGGCGCGGGCCAGTTCGTGCACCAACTCCCTTACCGGGACGGCCTGGCCGCGCGCGATGTTGAGGACCGGGGGCAGCGGGTCGCCCTCGGTCGCCGCGAGGACCGCGGCATGGGCGACATCCCGCGCGTCCACGAAGTCGCGGTGCGCGGACAGGTCGCCGAGCCGAACCGAGGACCGGGGCCCCAGGTCGCGCAACTGCCGGGCGAGGCGGCCCGGCAGCCCGGCGGCGGGCGCGCCGGGGCCGACCGGGTTGGTGATCCGCAGCACCACGGCGTCCAGACCGGAGGAGGTGACGGCCAGCGTCCCCGCCAGCTTGGTGGCGCCGTACAGCGTGGTCGGGCGGGCCGCGGACTGCTCGGTGACGCGCTCGCCGATCCCGCTCGGCCCGTACTCGGCGGCCGAGCCGAAGTGGACGAGCCGGGCGGTCGGGGCGGCCTCGCGCAGCGCCGCGCACAGCACGGCCGGGCCCCGGACGTTGACCTCGGCCAGCGCCATCGACTGCGGTCCCACCGCCCCGGCGCAGTTGATGACGGCGTCGGGGGCGTACGAGAAGAGCCGCTCGGCGAGCGGGCCGGGGTCGACGGTGGCGAGATCCACGGCGAGGTCCGCCGTCGGGCCCCGGCCCGCGCCGAAGTACCGCACGCCGGGCAGGGCGCGCAGCTCCCGGGCGACATGGCCGCCCAGGTAGCCGCTGTGTCCCAGTACGAGAATGCGCATGGGCGCCTCAGGCCCCCTTGAGCAGGAGGGAACGGTGGGTGGTGAACTCGGCGTTCGCCCGGTCGTAGTCGTCGGGGCGCCCGATGTCCAGCCAGTACCCGTCGAACGCGTAGGCGTGCGGCGGGGTTTCGGCCTTCAGGAGGTCGAGCACCAGCTCGTCGAAGCCGAGCGGCAGGCCCTCGGTGTAGCCGGCCAGGGTGTCCAGGGACAGGCCGTACACGCCCATCGACACCCGGTAGTCCATGCTGGGCTTCTCGGTGAAGCCCACCACCTTGGTGTCGTCGGTGGTCAGCACCCCGAAGTCGATGTGCACCTTGCGGGCGTACGTGGCGATCGTGAGCGGGGCGCCGCTGGTGCGGTGCCGGGTGAGCACATCCGCGTAGTCGAGGTCGGTGAGGATGTCCCCGTTCATGACGAGGAAGGACTCCGGCAGCCGGTCCCGCATGGTGAGCAGCGGGCCGATCGTGCCGAGGGGACTCTCCTCGGTGCTGTAGTCGATGTTCAGACCCCAGCGTTCTCCGTCGCCCACATAGGCCCGGATGATCTGGCCCAGGTGGCCGATGGCGATGGTGCAGCCGGTGAACCCGGCGGCCGCGAGCTGGCGCAGCACGATCTCCAGGATCGCGTGCTGGTCGCCGATCGGGACCAGCGGCTTGGGCAGCGCCGTGGTGTACGGCCGCAGCCGGACGCCCTTGCCTCCGGCGAGTATCACTGCGTGCATGGGAGCCTCCCTGAGAATGGGACTGGCGGGGTCAGATGTTGTAGATGCCGGTCTTGTAGCGGGCGAGGTTGCCCGGGTCGCGGAAGAACTCCGCGGTCCGCTCCAGGCCCGACTCCAAGCCGAACCCCGGCTGCCAGCCGGTGGCTTCGGCGAGCCGGCTCGCGTCCGCGACGAGCCGCATCACTTCGGAGTTGGCGGGCCTGATGCGCTGCCCGTCCTCCCGTACGTCGAGTTCGGCGCCCATCACCTTGCCGATGAGCCGCACCAGGTCGCCCACCGAGATCTCGGTGCCGGTCCCCGCGTTGAACGTCCGCCCCACGACGCGCTCGGCGGGGGCGGTGCCCACGGCGAGGAAGGCCCGCGCGGTGTCGGCCGCGAACGTGAAGTCGCGGGTCGGCCGCAGATCGCCCAGCGTGATGGTGCGCGAGCCCGCCGCGACCTGACCGATGACGGTGGGGATCACGGCGCGCATCGACTGGCGCGGCCCGTAGGTGTTGAACGGGCGCAGCGTCACCACAGGCGTGCCGAAGCTCGCGTAGTAGCTGTCCGCGAGCCGGTCCCCGCCGGCCTTCGAAGCGGCGTACGGGGACTGGGTGTTGATGGGGTGGTCCTCGGTGATGGGCACGGTCTGCGCGGTGCCGTACGTCTCGCTGGTCGAGGTGTGCACCAGGCGCGGCGTCTCAAGGGCGCGGACCGCTTCGAGCACGTTGAGCGTGCCGGTGACGTTGGTGTCCACATAGCTGTGCGGGGCCTGGTAGGAGTACGGGATCGCGATCAGCGCCGCCAGGTGGTAGACGGCCTCGGCGCCTTCGGCAAGACCCCGTACCGAGCCGGGGTCGCGGACGTCGCCCAGGACGATCTCCACCTGGTCAAGGACGTCGGCGGACAGGGTCTCCAGCCAGCCGTAGGACGAGAACGAGTTGTACTGGGCCATCGCGCGGACCCGGTGCCCGGAGGCGACGAGGGCCTCGGTGAGATGGGAGCCGATGAAGCCTTCGGCTCCGGTGACGGCGACAAGCGGTGTGGAAGTCAACTGCCGCTCCTTTCAAGGTGGTTCGATACTTTTGGTGATCATTCAATTGCGGTGCGTGAGGCTCGTGTCCCGCCCTGTGCCGGGCGGGGCGCCGGGGTCAGGCGTGCGCGGTCGGCCGGCCGAGCAGGTGCAGGGTGGTGCCGGTCAGGGTGAGGGCGGCGGCCGCACAGCAGAGCAGTTCGGTGAGCGGTCCCGGGGGCGGCGCGAGCAGCCCGGCCGAAGCGACCCCGCCCGCGGCCGCCAGGCTGACGGCGGCCGGCGGCCAGGCGATGCCGAACGCCTGGAGCAGCAGCGCCGTCCACAGCAGTGCCGCGAGCGCGAGCAGGGGCGCGGGCTCCGCGCCGGTGAGCAGCGCCGCGGGGAACAGCGGGAGCAGATAGACGAGGAGACAGCCTCCGAGGACGGCGGCCGAGCGCCACCGGAACGCGGCCGGGGTGGCCGTCGCGCGCAGCGCCGCGACCGACAGGCCCCGGTAGCGGTAGAGCAGCCATTCGGCGGGTCCCATGCTGAGCGTCAGCGCGATCACCGCCGGCGGATGGCGCTGACCGGCGAACGCCACGAGCACACCGGCGGCCAGGCCGAAGAGCCCGTACGGCAGGGACGCCACGAGCCGGGTCGCGGCCGGGGCGGTCGCGGCGGGTTCCTTCAGCGCCTCCCGCAGACAGTGGCCGACGGCCGAGACCACCAGGATCAGGGTGAGCAGGCACAGCCCCACCCGCAACAGCGAGCCCGGCTCCCGGAACGGCAGGACCGCGGCCCCCGCGATGATCGGGGCGAGCGCGCCGAGCAGAAGCCGCTCGCGTGCCAGGACCAGGAGGATCCCGGCCGCCGCGAGATAGCAGGACTGGCCGGCCACGAAGAACGCCGCTTTGCTCGGCCCCACGATCGCGAAGCCCGTGGCGCAGGCCAGCAGTGCGCCGAGCGGCGCCCCCGCAGCCAGCGTGCGGGCCGCCTCGGCCCGGCCCGAGGCCATCCGCAGATAGGCGCGGTGGCCGAGCCCCTGCCCCCAAGCCCAGGAGACGAGTCCCGCCACGACCAGGGCGAGCACCGCCCGGTCGCTCTGCCACAGCCGGGCGGTCAGCGGGTAGGCGAGTCCGGGCAGCGCGAACAGGGCGCCGCGCAGCGCGCACCGCACCGGGTCGGGCTTCCAGGGGTCGGCGGCCGCGGGCGGCTCCGGGAAGCTGCGCGGCACCCGCCGGTACAGGTCCTCGGCGAGCGCGAACAGATTGCGGTGACCGTACTCGTCCGCGATCTGCTGGGCCGTCAGGCCCTCGGACTCAAGCAGCGCCGCGACCTCGTAGGCGTGCACCGCGGGCCCTATCTGCTCGGCGAGTTCGGCGGCCAGCCGGTCCACCGCCGCGTCCTTGCCGGACCTGGCGGGCGCCCGGCCCGGCAGGCGCAGCGTCATCGTGGACTCTGTGGCGAGCCGGAGCGTCAGGGTGTCGTCGCGGCCGTCGGGCGCCTCCAGACGGATGGGCCCGCTCATCCGGCCACCCGGCTCAGCTCGGCGGGGACCAGGCGCAGGGCCATCGTGCTGTCCTCGCTGTGTTCTCCTCGCCGGACCGGGACAACTGCCCCGCCGCGTACGGAGAGTTCGAGATATATCGCCCGGAACGTGTCGACGGTCTGGCGCAGCGTGAACTGCTCGACGACCCGTAGCCGCGCCGCTTCCCCCATCGCCGCCCGGCGCACCGGATCGCCGAGGAGTTCCAGGGCTGCCGCGGCCATCGCGTCCGCATCGCGCGGCGGCACCACCAGACCGGCCGGACCGACCGCCTCGCGCACCCCGCCCACATCCGTGGAGACGGTGGCCCGGCCGCAGCTCATCGCCTCGATCAGCGTGAAGGGGAAGCCCTCGCTGATGCTGGACAGCATGACCACGTTGCCCGCGGCGTAGGCGTCCCGGATGTCGTCGACGCGGCCCTCGAAGGTGACCGCGCCGCCCTGGCCGAGCGAGTCGGCAAGGGCCTCGCACCGCTCCCGGTAGGCCTCGCCGCCCCGGGGCGTGCCGCCGAACAGGCGCAGGGTGGCCTCGGGGAGTTCACCGCGTACCTTGGCGAAGGCGCGGATCAGCGTCTCCAAATCCTTGATGGGGTCAACTCGCCCGGCCCAACTGAGAGTTGGGGCGGACGGCTCCGGTCCGGCGGGCGGGAACGCCGCCGGGTCGACGCCGTTGTAGACAGTGCGGATCAGCTGGGGATCGGCCCCGCCCTGCTCCTCCCACAGCCGGTTGTACTGATTGCCCGGCGTGATCAGCGCGGCCCGCCGGTACGTCTCCTCGGCGAGCAGCCGGAAGAACCCGAGAAGCACCGCCTTGACCGGCCAGCGGTACGGAGCGGTCCGGTATCCCAGATAGCGCTCGCGCAGATAGACCCCGTGCTCCGTCAACAGCAGGGGGACGCCGTGGAGTTCGGCCCCCGCAAGACCCGGCAGGACGGCCACTCCGCCACTGACCGCGTGCGAGACGCCCTGGCTGGGCGGCGTCGCGGCGAGCGGCCGCAGCGCGTGCTCCAGGAGCCCGGTCGCGGTGACCGCGTCGTGCAGGGTGGGCCGGGCCTCGCGCACCGCGAGCCCCGGCCGGTTCCACACCTCGGTCATGACCCGGATCGCCCCGTCGCCGCGCAGCGCGGGACTGAGCGAGCCGTCCCTTGCGGCCCGGGCCATCTCGTACAGCGCCGGACCGAAACCGCTCTCCGCCGACGGGTCGAGCAGTGCGGTCAGGAAGCGTTCGTAAGCCGTCATCAGGCGCCGCTCCTGGCGGCCCCGCGGGGCCGAACCGGTGGGCGCGGGGCCCCACATGGGGACCGAGGCGGCCTCGGACGCGTGCGGCGGGAGTTCCCACACGGTGGGTTCGCGTCCGGTGCCGGTCACCGCGATGATGTCGAAATCGATGTCGGGCATTCCGGTGACGAGCTGGTCGCACCAGACGCTCACCCCGCCGTGGCTGTGCGGATAGGTGCCCTCGGTGAGCAGGGTGACCCGCGCCGCGCCGGAGCGCGGCGCGCGGTGTGGAACGTGCATGCATGCGCTCCGCGGCTGAAGAGAGCGGTGGGTGGTGAGAGCCTGTGTCTGGACGCCGTCCGGATCGGACGCCGCAGGCCCGGGCGGGGTTCGGACACAGACTCCGAGGCGGCCCGGCGGCCCGCCGCCGCGGCGGCGGCAGGCGTCCGGAACCTCGGTGGACCGGTGTCAGCGCCGCTCGGCGCCGTACGGAACCGGCTTGGTGACACCGGCGGGGACCGGCGTGCGCGGTGCGCTCTGCGGCGTCGCGGACTCGGCGGACGGCGCGCGGCGGGACTGCGGTGCCAGGGCTCTGGCGAGGGCCGGGACAAGGGCCAGCGAGACGCTGCTCTGCCCCGACTGCGGCGACACCCAGCCGGACACGCTCCCGGCGTAGGCCTGGCCGAACGCCGAAGTGCCACTCCCCAGCACCTGGTTGGTGCCCTTCGGCATCGTCGCGGTGACGGCCACGCCCGCCGGGGCCTGCACGGTCACGCTGTCGCCGATCCGGTACCCGGTGACCTGGCCGGCCTTCACCGCGGTGTTCCAGGCGGCCCGGTCGCGCAGCTCGGCGCCGATGTCCTTCATCCGCAGGTTCACCAGCGGGGCACTGGCCGCGTACAGCGCCTTGTACTGGTCGAGCACCCCGTCGAGCACGGGATAGCCGATCCGGTCCTCGGCGAGGTTGGACTGGTGGATGAAGTGCGGCCGGGGGTCGTTGCCCAGGACGTGGCCGAGGGCGACCTGCGTCTCCAGGGGCACGATGTGGCCGGCGTACCCGGTGGCCGTGTTCAGCGGCGCGGGCAGGCAGGTGGTGTTCGGCAGGTCGTCGCACAGGCCGCTGCCGCCCTGCGTGCGGCTGGTGTAGATCCAGTTGTACTCGTCGACCTGCTCGGCGGCGTGGCCCGCGTTGTAGAAGATGTTGATCGGGTAGCGGGCGACGGTGAGCGCCTGGCCCACCTGGCGCTGCTCGGGGTCGCGCGACATGTCGGCGCCGAGCCAGCCGATCTTGTTGGCGGTGATCGCGGGGGCCAGGTACGGGTTGTCCTGCGGCTGCTGCGGCAGGAGCTTCATCCCCGAGTGCTCCCCGGTGATCAACTCATCGGATTCGACGGGCAGTCCGACGCCCTGCGCCCATCGTTGGTTGTCGGATATCTCCTTGGATATCTCGGCCTGGCTCACGTACTTGGTCGAGCCGTCGGGGTTGGTCGCGCACTTCCACGGGACGACCGAGACGTTCTGCTCGCAGCCGAGGAAGGCGTGGTCGTAGGTGTGGTTGACCCAGCGGAAGTCGCCCTTGTTCAGGGCCAGTTGGTCCGCAAGCGTGTCCGTCCCGCTGTGGTTCTCGCGGTACTCGACGCTGCCGCCGCCGTTGTAGGCGAGGTCGAGCGTGAAGCCCCGGGACTTCTCCCAGGCCACCGCGTTCTTCACATCGTCCGGGGTCATCCGGATCGAGTCCTGGACGCCCTGCCCGGGCGGGCAGTCCACGTCGCCGGGCGTGCAGTTGAGGTTCGGGTCCCAGCGGTCGTCGCCGGCGAACACGTCGTCCACGTGGACCGCGAAGTAGTTCCGCGAGGCGCCGAGCCGCACGTTCTGCGTCATCCAGTCGACGATGCCGCGGGCGAGCAGCTTGAACTGCTCCTGGTACTGGTTGTAGGCGAAGGTGACCACCAGTTCCCGGCGTCCGTCGTGGCGGTACTCGCCGACGAGGGTGCCGTTGCCCGAGCTGCCGGGAATCGGCGCCTGGACGTAACTCGTGAAGTCGGCGCCCGCGGCCGGCTGCGCGAGGAAGGCGTAACTCTCGCTCACGGAAGGGGAGTTGTCCTCGAACGGCACGGTCCCGTTGAGGTACCCGAACGGCCCGGTGCTCCGGCCGGCCGCCGTCACCTGGGCCTGGAGCCCGTCCACCGAGCCGCTGTAGCCGCTGGTGGCGGCGGGCTGCAGACCCACCTGTGGACGCGCGTAGGTGTAGGCGTCGACCTGCGGGATCGCATACGACTTCTCGTACGCGACGAGCGCTGCCATTTCGGCGGAGCCGGCCGGGAACGGGTTGTCGTTCGGCAGTACCACGGCCTGGAACTTGGCCCGGGGCGAACCGTTCACGGTGTCGGAGAGGAACGCCTGGTCGATGACGGGACGCCCGGACTTCCCCAGGTCGACCACGGTGTACGGAGTGCCTTCGCCGTCCAGTTCCGCGGTGATGGCCTCGGTGGCGGGGCCGCCGTCCGAGACGACGAGCACCTTCAAGTCGATGCGCGGCGCGGGCGTCGCCGAGTACGCCGGCGCCGCCGGTAAGCCCGTGGCGAGCAGAACCCCGCCGACCGCAAGGCCGGTGATGTGTCTGCTGCGGTGTGTGTTCCGCTTCACGCGGTGAAGTCCCCTCCCCTGGAGGTCCGTTCGGCTCCCCTGCCTGTCCGGACCCCGCCCCCGGCGCAACGGTCACGCCCTGGTGAGAAGGGCCCGCCGTTTCCGCTCTGTCGCGTCACATAGTGCGGCTCTTCGAGGAGTTTTCGAGTGGCTAATGTGAAACATGACGAAAAACCGTGGCTGCTGTGGTGGGGCGCAGACCGGGTGCACAGGAAGATTTGCGGGCTTCCGGACGGTCTTGGCGGGGTGTGCCGGCAGGGGGAAATCCGAGGGGCCGGGCGGAGTAACCGCTTTCGGCATCGGGGGCGCACGACGGCGCGAACCGCCAATGGTCCAGACAACTCGGCTTTCCGGGGAGTATCCGATTTTCGGCCACGCGAGCGAAACATCTACTCGAATACGAGCCGCGGAGGTTAAATCCCGGACACACGGAACCGGCCGACCCGGGGGGATGGGCCGACCGGCGTCCGTGGGCCGCGGACAGGAGCGGCCGAGGGGTGGTCAGTGAGCGACGGCCGGGGCGGGAGCGGCGCAGTTGACGTGCATCGTCGGGGAGTTGAAGACGCCGTCCTTGTGGCTCTGGCTGTTGTTGAACTCGTAGTAGACGTACGAGTAGAACGCGATGTCGCCGTTGCAGCCGGAGGCCGTGGCTATCTGCACCGGGATGGTGACGGTGCGGCTGGTGCCCGGCGCGACCGGGACCGAGTAGTTCACGCCGAGCGTGGTGGTGCCCGTCCCGGTGCAGGTCACGCCCGTGCCGGAACACGAGGCGAGTGTGTACTTGAGGTCGGTGCGCTGCGTGGTCTGCCAGGTCGGCTGGACAGACTGGTAGACGAACCACACATCGGTGGTCTGGTTGTTGGTGAAGGTCATCTTCAGATCGACCGTGCCGCCGGGCGTGGCCGCCGTCTGGTCGGCGCTGAAACTGACGTCCGCGGCGGCTTCGGCGCTCGCCGACTGGCTCACGCCGAAGAGGGCGAGGGAGGAGGCGAGGGCCGCGGCGAGGCTGAAACGCCTCAGGTGTGTGATTCCCATGAGGACGGAGAGTAGGAGGAAGCACACACGACGTCCGCCGGATCCCCACATTGTGGAGCACCTCCTGGCTCGAACCCCGCGGGCGTGAACTGGTCGCGGATTGGCGCCGGTTGACCTCTTGACCTCACCTCGCGTACAGCGTGGAGAGGCACGCCCGGTGCCCGCGGACGGTCGGCTGACCGGTAACCGACGCACCCCGTCGTGCCCAGCAATGGCGCATTCCGCCCCCGGTCAACGCCACGGCCCCCACCCCCGGAGGGGAGGGGGCCGTGATGAGCGGGAGAGCCGGGCTACTTCTGCTGGGCCGCCTCGACCGACTTGCGGACCTCGTCCATGTCCAGACCGCGCGCCTGGCCGATGACGTCCTCAAGGGCCGCCTCGGGCAGCGCGCCGGGCTGCGCGAAGACCGCCACGTTGTCGCGGACGATCATCAGCGTCGGAATCGACCGGATGTCGAAGGCCTGCGCCAGCTCCTGCTGGGCCTCGGTGTCCACCTTCGCGAAGACCAGGTCGTCGTGGCGCTCGGACGCGGCTTCGTACACCGGGGCGAACTGACGGCACGGGCCGCACCAGGAGGCCCAGAAATCGATCAGCACGAATCCGTTCTCGGACACGACCGAGTCGAAGTTCTCTTTGGTCAGCTCGACAGTCGCCATCACACACACCTCTTCCCGGCCCCGGGGGTGGGACCGCCTCGCACAACCGCGTGCGCCGCCGCGGTATTCCGTCCTGGACGTGTGCCCCTGTGGCCACCGAGTACACCGCACACCAGACTGTGCCTATGACGGAAGCCGAGGAATACGACGTGGTGGTGCTGGGTGCGGGACCGGTCGGCGAGAACGTCGCCGACCGGGTGCGGGCGGCGGGCCTGAGCTGCGCGGTGGTGGAGAGCGAGCTGGTCGGCGGCGAGTGCTCGTACTGGGCTTGCATGCCCAGCAAGGCGCTGCTCCGCCCGGTGGTCGCCCGCGCCGAGGCCCGCAGGGTGCCGGGCCTGCGCCAGTCGGTGCAGGGCCCGCTCGACGCCCGGGCGGTCCTCGCCCACCGCGACGAGTACACCTCCCACTGGAAGGACGACGGGCAGGTCGCCTGGCTCGACGGCATCGGCGCCCACCTCTACCGCGGCCACGGGCGCCTGTACGGGACCCGCAAGGTCAGCGTCACCAGCCCCGAGGGCGAGCACCACGTCCTCACGGCCCGGCACGCCGTCGCCGTGTGCACCGGCAGCCGCGCCCAGCTGCCGGACCTGCCGGGGCTCGACGAGGTGAACCCCTGGACCAGCCGCGAGGCCACCAGCGCCCAGGAGGTGCCGGGGCGGCTCGTGGTGGTCGGCGGGGGAGTGGTGGCCGCCGAGATGGCCACCGCCTGGCAGGCGCTCGGCGCACAGGTCACCCTGCTGGTGCGGGGCGAGGGGCTGCTGCCGAGGATGGAGCCGTTCGCGGGCGAGCTGGTCGCCGACGCGCTGCGCGAGGCGGGCGCCGAGCTCCGCACGCACACCTCGGTCACGGACGTCGTACGCAATGTGGCGACCGGCGCGGTGACGGTGTCGGTACGCGGCCCCGAGGGCGACGAACGCCTGGAGGCCGACGAGATCCTCTTCGCCACCGGCCGCGCGCCCCGCACCGACGACATCGGCCTGGAGACCATCGGCCTGGACCCCGGCTCCTGGCTGCCCGTCGACGACTCCTGCCGCGTCGCGGGCAGCGACTGGCTGTACGGGGTCGGCGACGTGAACCACCGTGCGCTCCTCACCCACCAGGGCAAGTACCAGGCCAGGATCGCCGGAGCGGCCATCGCGGCCCGCGCCGCAGGAACCCCGGTCCTGGAGAGCGACCGCTGGGGCGCCCACAACGCGACCGCCGACCACGCGGCCGTCCCCCAGGTCGTCTTCACCGACCCCGAGGCCGCCTCGGCGGGGCTCACCCTGGCCGAGGCGGAGGCCGCGGGCCGCCGGGTGCGCTCCGTCGACTACGACATGAGCGGCGTCGCGGGCGCCGGCCTCTACGCCGACGGCTACCGGGGCCGCGCCCGCATGGTCGTCGACGAGGACCGCGGCATCCTGCTCGGCGTCACCTTCGTCGGCCCCGGCGTCGGCGAGCTGATCCACTCGGCGACCGTCGCCATCGCGGGCGAGGTACCCCTGGAGCGTCTGTGGCACGCGGTCCCGTCGTACCCGACGATCAGCGAGGTGTGGCTGCGCCTCCTGGAGACGTACCGGGGCTGAAGCGCGCCCGGCCCTGCGGCCGACGGATTTCGGACACAGCCTGTTACGCGGCGAAGGACCTGCGGCGGACGGAGCTCGGACCCAGGCTCTTACGCTGCGAACGCGTCCACGCCGGTGAGCTCGGCCGACAGCGCCCACAGCCGGGCCGCCTGCTCGCGGTCGGTCGCGTGCGGGCGTACGCCGCTGGTGAGCGCGTCGTGGTCGAGCTCGCCGTCGGCGACGCCTGCCGCGCCCGCAGCCGCGGGTTCCGCTACGTCGCAGTCCTCGCAGTAGACGCCGCCCAGGCCCGCGAGCTGCGAGGAGGTCGCCGCCCACACCTGGGTGGCGGCGCCCTGTTCCGGGGTCTTGAAGTCGAAGGACCAGTCGCCCCGCGCGTCGACCCAGCCCGCGGCGATCCGCTCCTCGGCCGAGACGTGGCGCACCAGCGGGGTGTGGATCTCGCCGGGGTGCACGGAGAACGCCCGCACGCCCGCGTCCCGGCCCAGGGCGTCGAGATGCACGGCGAACAGGACGTTGCCGGTCTTCGCCTGCCCGTACGCCTGCCACTTGTCGTAGCCGAGGGCGAAGTGCGGGTCGTCCCAGCGGATGGCGGAGAGCTGGTGGCCCCGGGAGGAGACCGCCACGACGCGGGCGCCGCCGCCCGCGGCCAGCGCCGGCCACAACCGGTTGACCAGCGCGTAGTGCCCGAGGTGGTTGGTCGCGAACTGGGCCTCCCAGCCCGGCCCGACCCGGGTCTCGGGGCAGGCCATGACCCCTGCGCTGTTGACCAGGATGTCGATGGAGCGGCCGGAGGCCAGGAAGCGGTCGGCGAAGGCGCGCACGCTGTCGAGGTCGGCGAGGTCCAGCGTGTCGACCTCGACGCCGGGAATCCCCGCCACGGCGGCTTCGGCGACGTCGAGCCGCCGGGAGGGAACCACGACGCGGGCACCCGCACCGGCGAGCGCGCGGGTCGTCGCCAGGCCGATCCCCGAGTAGCCGCCCGTGACGACGGCGAGCCTCCCGGAGAGGTCGGTCCCGGCCAGTACGTCCGCGGTGGTGCTCCGGGCCCCGAAGCCCGATCCGATCGTGTGCTGAGGGGTGTGCTGTTCAGAGGTGGTCATGGGGAGGAACCTAAGAGTTGAAGTGCACTCTCAGTCAACTCCCCTTCCGCGCAAGCCCATTGACCTCAACGCCCCTCCAGATCGCTCTCCGGTTCCGGCGCCTCCCTGGGCTCGGGCGCGTTCCCCTGTGCGGTCGGGTCGGCGGCGACGGGCTGCCACACACGTGGCCAGCGGCGCTGGACGAGGGCCGCGAGCAGACCCGCGACGATGCCGGTGATCATGGGCTCGCCGTGACCGTCGCCGAGCAGCAGCAGGACCGCGCCGTCCACGACGATCGCGGCGGCCAGCAGGTAGTGGCGCCTGCCCGGGCGGATGAGCAGGGCGAGCCCGGCGATGCTGGTGGCGAGCCGGAAGGTCAGCCCCGAGTTGCCGCCGCCGGGAGGCCCGTGGACCAGGAACGTGTCCACGCTGAACACGAGCATCAGGGCCGGAACGAACGCGAGCAGCATGCGGGTGCCCCACACGCGCTCGGCGGCGAAGCCGATGAGGGCCAGGACGAACAGGTTGAACGCGGTTCCGCCGACCCCACCGTCCTGCACCATGAACGAGGTGTACGCCCGCCACCACTGGCCGTGGTCGATGATTTTGTCCGAGTCGCGGTGCAGGGCGTCGTAGATCCCCGGGAACGCGAACTGGAGCAGCGAGGGGATCGCCACGAGCAGCCAGAGCCCGATCGCCACCTTCGGCGGCTTGCGCAGGCTGAACGTCCGCTGCGGCAGCCCGTCCATGACCTTCATGACCAGGACGATCATTAAGACGTACAGAGCGGGCGACAAGAAATGGTCGGTCATGACCCTTATCTACCCCGCGTCCCCCCTGTCCTTGCGACACCACGCGGTATCGGCCACGCCTCGCTCACACCTCGGACACCCGCTGCGGTGCGGGACGTCCGCCCTCAACGGGGCGGCGGGGCCCGCGAATTCGGCCTGATCCCGCCGCGAGTACGAGCGTGACGGCGATCGATGCCAAGGCCATGACAGCCATGGCCGTGCCGGGCGACGTGCGCTGGGCGACCGTGCCCGCGAGGGCCGCGCCGATGCCCTGGAAGGTGAGCATGCCCGAGGAGTGCAGCCCGAGCGCCTGCCCCGTCATGCCCTCCGGGACCAGGGCCACGAGCCGCTCCTGCTGAAGCAGGCTCGCCGCGTATCCGACGGAGGCCAGCGACACGGCCGCGACGGCGAGCGGCAGAGGCGGACGCAGGGCGAGCACCGGATAGGGAGCGGCGAGCAGCAGCAGAAGCGGTACCGGCAGCCGACGCCGCCAACCCGCCCCCAGGAAGCGGCCGGTGACGGTGTCCCCGGCCAGCATGCCGACGGCCGCCGCGGCGAAGAGCAGGCCCGCGTGATCGGGTGCGTACGACACGAAGAGGGATTCGCAGCCGACGATCAGACCGTTCGGCACCCACAGGCCGAGGTAGAGGCGGCGACGCGAACTCGACGCCCACAGACGGGTGTTGACACGCCAGGTCTCGGCGATCGAAGGGCGGCCCGAGACCCGCGGCGGCCGGCGGGCGAGCCGCAGGCGGGCCACGGCCGCCGCGGCCAAGTGCAGGGCCGCGCCCGCGAGCAGGGCGCCGCGCGGGGAGAGCGCGGCCACGAGGACGCCGCCGCCGGCGAACCCGCAGATCTGCATGCTGCCCGCGCTCATGTTGAGCACCGAGCGGCCCAGGACGTAGCGGTCCCTCGGCAGGATCTCGTCGAGCAGTCCGTAGCGCACCCCGCCGCCGACCGAGGCGACCAGGCCCTGACAGAGCAGGACCGCGAAGACGGCACCGACGGGCAGGCCCGGCACGGCGAGCAGCGCCGTGCTCGCGGCGAAGGCCAGCGCGATCGCGGTCGTCGCGGCGCGCGGCGCCAGCCGGTCGGCCGCCGACATCAGCAGGCTCGCGCCGATCACCTGGGCGAAGGAGGCGCCGAACATGCTGAGCGCGGAGAGCAGCGGCGAGGCGGTCGTCGCGTAGACGAGGGTGGCGAGCGCGAGACCGCTCACCGTCGCCGCGGCGACCTGGACGGAGGACACGAGGAAGAAGGGGGCGAACTCGGGCGTACGCAGGAGCTCCCGGTAGGTGGGCATGGCGGGGAGTCTTCGGGGCCGCGCGGCGCGGGCGTTACTGTTTCGCGGGGAGGCGAAACCATGGGGTGGTGGCAGGTCGGCGCGGACACCCTCGCGGGGAGCCGGTTCGTCGTCTCGCCGCTGGCCGAGACCACCGCGACCCTCTTCGCGCTGCTCTCCCCGACGGCTCACCACTCCGGCGAGCGGGCCTGGCTCGATGCCCAACTGCCCGCGTTCCGCGCACTGTTGGCGGCGGATCCGGTCACCGCGCAGCTCGTACGTGCCGTGCGCGGTGCCCGCTGGACCGCGGACTACCTCGTGCCCACGCCGACCGGCGAGGGCGAGCGGTCCTTCCACGAGGAACTGGCGGAGATCCGTGCCACCCCTGCGGACACCGTGCACGCCGACCTGGTCGAGACGATCGGCGGCCCGCTCCCCGCCGTGCTGCACCGCGCGGATCTGGCGGACCGCACGGCGGACCTCCTCGACTGGCTGTGGACGCGGGTGGTGCTCCCGGACTGGCCGCGCCGACGCCGGATCATGGAGGCCGACATCATCGCGCGCACCGGGCAGTTGAGCCGGGGCGGCTGGGCCGCGGTGCTCGACGACATGCGGCCCGGGATGCGCTGGCTCGGCGAGAGCCGGCTCCAGATCAACGTGCACGACTATCCGCCCCAGGACATCTCGGCGGCCCAGCTCCTGTTCCTGCCGGTCACCTCGCGCCCGTGCTGGGTCACCTGGGACGACCGGGGCCACTACGCCGTCGTGTACTCGTGCACGGGCGTGCTCGCCGAAGCGGGCCGGGCGGCGGCGCCCCAGGCCCTGGGCGCGCTGCTCGGACCGGCTCGCGCGGGGGTGCTCCTGCTGCTCGGCACCCCGAAGAGCACGAGCCATCTGGTGGCGCTGACCGGCCAGGGCCTCGGCTCGGTGGGCCGCCACCTCAGGATCCTGCTCGACGCGGGTCTGGTGGGACGGCGCCGCTCGGGCCGGTCGGTCCTCTACTACCGGACTCCGGCGGGGGACGTCCTCGTCGCGGCACCGGGCGGCCTTGGCGGAGCAGGCCGGGCATGAGATGAATGGGCTCGTGAGTAATACTCTCCCCATGAATTCACGTGTTACGGGTGGGGAGGGCGGGGTGACCGTCCGTCGGGCGACCGCCCGTGACGCCAAGCGGCTGACGCGCCTGGTGCGCACCTCCAGCGCCTACGAGGGTCCGTACGCGCCGATGATCGCCGGGTACCGGGTGGGCCCGGACTACATCGAGACCCACGAGGTCCATGTGGCCGTCGGCCCGGACGGCCGGGTGCTCGGCTTCTACGCGCTGATCCTGAGCCCGCCCGAACTGGACCTGATGTTCGTCGCGGACGACGCCCAGGGCCGCGGCATCGGCCGCCTCCTCATGGACCACCTGAAGGGCGAGGCGCGCGCGGCCGGGCTCGACAGCGTACGGATCGTCTCGCACCCGCCCGCCGAGGGCTTCTATCTCGGCGTGGGAGCGAAGCGGACCGGCACGGTGGCGGCCAATCCGCCCGCCGTGATGTGGGACCGCCCGGAGCTCGAACTCCCCACGTCCTGAACGGAGTTGCCTGCGGAGCCGGTCGGGGCGGGGCGATCCGGCGGCGGTCAGAGGGTAATCCGGTCGCCTGACACCGGTCGATATGTCGCAAAAGCGGGCTTAGGTTGTGAATCGGCTTGGCAGACCGCTCACGGCTGCCGCCCGCGGAGAGCGACACCTCCGCGTGAGGGGACCGCGTGGTCCCGAGCAGGCCGAGATGAGGGCGACATGGCGCACAGGGCGGGACGGCCGGAAGGCGGCGGCGTTCAGGGCGGGCGGAACGAGCCGGACGCGGCGGCTCCCCCCGGCGCGGCAGCGCCCGGCCGACGGAGCCTCGCGCCGTGGAGACCCCGGAGCACGCTGACGCCGCATCAGCTCAAATGGCGCAAGCGCACCACGCGCAGCGCGCTCGCGGCGGGTCTGCTGTGTGTCGGCACCGTCGGCTACTCGGTGGGGGAGGCGCTGACCTACCCCGGTGACGACAGCACGGCGGCCCGCCTGGCCGGCTGGGCCCGCGAACACAGGCTGGGCGCGGTCGTCGACAAGCTGGAGAACCTGCAGTACGAACTCGACCCGCCCAAGGTCGGCGGTTCCCTGCCCAGCGAGGCGCTGGCCCGCATGAAGGCGACGGCCCCGGCCATGCCGATCCATCACCAGGAAGTTCCCCTGCGTGCCTCGATGCCGCCGCTGGTCACCCCGGCCCTGCCGGGCGAGGGTGTGTGGCGGGTGCTCAGCACCGCGCACGGCGAACCGGTGGTGCAGGGCACCTACGTACGGCCCGACAGCGACCACACCTCCTACCAGGCGGCCGTCGCCTGGATCAGCGGCAAGAAGGCGCGCTTCGAACTGCACCCCGGAGTGCGCGAGCCCGGCGGCACCTTCTCCGTACCGCCCAACATCCCGAAGGGGCGGCGCGCCGGCCTCCTCGCCACCTGGAACGGCGGCTTCAAGATCACCGACGGCGGCTCGCGCGGCGGTTTCTACCTCGACGGCGAGAAGTCCGGGGAACTGCGCAACGGCGCGGCGTCGGAGGTCTTCTACAAGGACGGCTCGATCAGGATCGGCAAGTGGGGGCGCGACATGGGGATGACGCGTGACGTGGTCGGAGTGCGCCAGTGCCTGGAGCTCATGGTCGACAACGGCAGGGTCGTGCCGGAGATCGACGTCGACTCCAAGTGGGGCGCCACCGACCAGAGCCGGATGTTCGTGGAGCGCTCGGGGGTCGGGGTGACCGCGCAGGGCGACGTCATCATGGTCGTCGGCCAGGCCCTCACCGCCCGCACCCTCGCCGAACTCATGCACCAGGCGGGCGCGGTGCGCGCGATGCCGCTCGACATGAACCGCGCCTGGCCCTCCTTCATGAGCTACGACCCCACCAGCAACCCGGCGAACCCCAAGCCCACCAACCTCCTCGACTTCGAGAACCCGCCGGAGCGCTACTACAACCAGGCGACCAGGGACTTCGTCGCCGTATACGCGAAGTGACGAGCATCTATTTGCATAGATGCGCAAATAGGCGTACGGTCGTCCGGTAGCCAGGAGGAGCACGGGAAGGGGGTGAGGACATGGAGCGAAGTCGCAGCAGTGCGGACCGGCATCGGCCGCGCGACCCCCTGTCCCCACCCCCCTCCGGCCTGCGGTAGCGCCTCTCGGCGCGCCGCCGGGCCGGCGCGTCCGGCCGCTCCCGGCCGGGTGAGAGGAGCTCCCGTGTCCACCCTCACCACCTTCGACTTCGCCCTGCGGCTCGCCGTCGGCGTCGGCTGCGGCGCCCTGATAGGCATCGAGCGGCAGTGGCGCGCCCGCACCGCCGGGCTGCGCACCAACGCCCTCGTGGCCGCCGGGGCCACTCTGTTCGTCCTCTACAGCGAGGCGGTCGGCGACGAGAGCAGCCCCACCCGGGTCGCCTCCTACGTCGTCTCCGGCATCGGATTCCTCGGCGGCGGCGTCATCCTGCGCGACGGTGCCTCGGTGCACGGCCTCAACACCGCGGCCACGCTGTGGTGTTCGGCCGCACTCGGGGTGCTGGCCGCCTCGGGCCGACTCGACCTCGCGCTGCTCGGCACCGCCACCGTCCTCGCCGTACACCTGCTGCTGCGACCGGCCGGACGGCTGATCGACCGGGCACCCGCGCCCCGGCACGACCCCGGCTCCGAGGCCGAGGACGTGCGGGACGAGGTGCGCGCGACGATTCCGTGCTGCCGGCCGGTCGCGGAGCGGGCGCCCGTCAGGTTGCCGGCACGCCGACCTGGGACCAGGCCTTGAGTACCGCCTGGATCTCGTCACCGTCGCCGAACAGGCTGCGCGCGGACGCCGCGGTCAGCCGCGCGAAGTCGGCGAACTGCGCGTCCGTGCCGAGTTCGCCGCCGGTGAGCGTGGCGTACCAGATCTTCCCGGCCCGCTCCCAGGCGTTGCCGCCGAGAGCCGTGGCCAGCAGGTAGAACGCGTGGTTGGGGATGCCCGAGTTGAGGTGCACCCCGCCGTTGTCGCGGCTCGTGCGGACGTAGTCGTCCATGGTGGCCGGCTGCGGGTCCTTGCCGAGCTGCGGGTCGTCGTACGCCGTGCCGGGGGCCTTCATCGAGCGCAGCGCCTCGCCGTGGATGCGGGGGCCGAGCAGCCCGGCACCGATGAGCCAGTCGGCCTGGTCGGCGCTCTGGCCCAGCGCGTACTGCTTGATGAGCGAGCCGAACACGTCGGAGACGGACTCGTTGAGCGCGCCCGACTGGCCGAAGTAGTCCAGGTTCGCGGTGTACTGCGTGACGCCGTGGGTCAGTTCGTGGCCGATGACGTCGACGGGCAGCGTGAAGTCCAGGAAGAGCTCCCCGTCCCCGTCGCCGAACACCATCTGCTCGCCGTTCCAGAAGGCGTTGTCGTACTTGTCGCCGTAGTGCACGGTCGCGATCAGCGGCAGCCCGGAGTCGTCGATGGAGTGGCGCCCGAAGGCCTTGAGATACAACTCGAACGTGGCACCGAGCCCGGTGTGCGCCCGGTTGACGGTGGCGTCGGCCGAGGGCTGATCGCTCTCGGCGTGCACCTTCGTGCCGGGCAGCGTCGCCTGGTGCCCGGCGTCGTAGATGGTGCGCTCGGGCTTGTCGGACGGCGTGCCGGTGGGGGCGGCGGCGCCGCGAACCGTGGTGATCCGGCGCTGGGTACGCAGCTGGGCGTCGTGCTCCAGGGTGCGGCGCGCGGGCTCGTACACGGTGGGGTCCTCGTCCTGGGCGAGCCGGTCGAGGATGTGGGGAGGTACGACGTGGCAGATGGCGGGTTCGTTCATGGGCAGCAATGTGGCACAGGGTGACCGGGCTGTCACCGGCAGCAGTTGAGTTGGCTGGAATGTGCCGTCCGGCGGGCGCCCCTCGTCAGGGAGGGGCGCCCGTGCCGTCAGGCCCCGGCGGGGAAGTCGCCCGCCATGGCCGCGGCCACGCGCAGATACGGCGCGGCCTCGGCCGGGCGGCCCTGGCGCTCCAGGGTGCGGCCCAGCATGAGCGTGGCGTACTGCTCGACGGGGTCGCGTTCGAGGACGGCGCGCAGTTGTGTCTCCGCCTTCTTCAGGCGGGCCGAGTGGTAGTAGGCCCGCGCGAGCAGCAGCCTGGGCGCCACCTGCTCGGGCACCTCGGCGACCAGGCCGGTCAGGATGTCCGCGGCTGTGACGTACTCCTTGGCCTCGAAGAACAGTTGGGCGCGCGCCCAACGCTCGCCGGGCGTCCCGAACTCGTAGTAGCTGTCGGTCACTTCACTGCGTGCAGAGGACATCGGCTCGTCCCGTCCGGGCCCCGGACTCGGGGCCGTGCACCCGGCTCAACACGGCGATGTTGTTGAACATTCCACCAGATTGGCGGGGTGTGATCTCGTCGGCGGGGGCTCGGGCGGGGCACGGGGCGCGGGGGGTGTCCGAAACGCTCTGACCGCTTCGTGGAACGTACTTGACTACACCTGTGTAGACGGCTCACAGGCTCTGTGATTAAGGTATGCCTTCGCTAACTGAGGCGAGGCACGCCTTTGCGGGGGTGGGGAGAACGGCATGTGGGACGACGCGTTTCCGAGCTTCTTGATCGGTTTGAGGGAGGGGCTTGAGGCAGGGCTGATCGTCTCGATCCTGGTCGCCACGCTCGTGCGGGCCGGGGCCAGGTCCCGCCTGCCGCAGGTGTGGACGGGGGTACTCGCGGCGGTCGCCCTGGCGATGAGCTTCGGTGCCGTGCTCACCTTCACCGCCGCCAGCATGTCCGGGACCGCCCAGGAGGCGTTCGGCGGCACGCTCAGCGTCATCGCCGTCGCGTTCGTCACGGCGATGGTGTTCTGGATGCGCCGATCCGCGCGCAGCCTCTCCGGTGAGATCAAGGAGAAGGTCACCGGGGCGCTCGCCATGGGCGCGGGCATGCTCGTCGTCACCTCGTTCCTCGCGGTGGGCCGCGAGGGCCTGGAGACCGCCCTGTTCCTGTGGACCACGGCCCGCGCGGCCGGCGAGTCCGCGGGCCCGATGGCCGGCGCCGGGACCGGCATCGTCATCGCCGCCGGGCTCTGCTGGGGCCTGTACCGCCGGGTCCTGAAGATCAACCTCACGAAGTTCTTCACCGCCACCGGCGCCGTCCTCATCGTCATCGCCGCCGGAGTACTCGGCTACGGCCTGCGCGACCTCCAGGAAGGCGGGGTGCTGCCCGGCAAGACCGCGTACGCCGTGGATCTGAGCCAGAGCGTCGACCCGGGTGCCTGGTACAGCACGCTCGTCCAGGGTGTGTTCAACCTGACGCCGACGATGACGTGGCTTCAGGTCGTCGCCTATGCCGGCTACCTCGGTGCGGTGATGACGCTCTTCGTACGGGGTGTGCGGACGGCTGCCGTGAAGCCTGTGGAGTCGGGGGAGTCCGCCAAGTCCGGCGCGGGCGAGCCCGCCGAGGCAGCCGCAGAGGGCAAGCCCTCCGAAGCCGGTGCCGAAGGCAAGCCCGATGAGCCCGAGGGGCCTGCGCGGCGCCGCCCCGCCTGGGTGATCCCGGTCGCTGTCGTCGCCGTCCCCGCCGTCGTCGCGGGTGCCATCGTCGTCTTCGGCGGGTCCAAGCCCGCCGACGCGCAGACGATCGCCGTGTCCGAGAAGGAGTGCGGCAAGGGATTCACCGCGCCGAAGCCCGGCCGCCAGACCTTCCAGATGCACAACACCGGCGACAAGGCATCCGAGGTCTACCTCATCGATCCGGCGAGCAACGCGGTGTACGGCGAGATCGAGGGCCTGGCCCCCGGTACCACCCGCGACCTGGTCGCCACCGTCGCGGGCGGCTCCTACGCCTGGCGCTGCGTGCCCACCGGTGGCAAGGCCGTGACCTCCGCGTCCGTGCGCGTCAGCGGCGGCGCCGCGGGCAAGGCGGTCGTGCCGGTCTCCGAGACCGACCTGGCTGCGCCCCTCACCTCGTACAAGCAGTACGTGAACCAGGGCCTGACCACCCTGGTCGCCCAGACCAAGCAGCTCAGCGACGACATAGCGGGCGGCAACCTCGACGCCGCGCGCACCGACTGGCTCACCGCGCACCGTACGTACTCCTCGCTCGGCGCCGCCTACGGCACCTTCCAGGACTTCGACAAGAAGATCAACGGGCGCACCGCCGGGCTCCCGGACGGCGTGACCGACAAGGACTTCACCGGCTTCCACCGGGTCGAGTACGGCCTGTGGCACGGCCAGTCGGCGAGCGACCTCGCCGCGCCCGCCGCCCGCCTCGCCGAGGATGTGACGGGCCTTCAAAAGGCGTTTCCCGCCCAGGACTTCGACGCTGCCGACCTGCCGCTGCGCACCCACGAGATCCTGGAGAACACCCTCCAGTTCGAGCTGACCGGCGACGCCGACCAGGGCAGCGGAACCACGCTCGCCACCGCCGACGCCAACCTGGCCGGAACGCGCGAACTCCTCGGAGTGCTGCGCCCCCTGCTCGCCTCCCGTGACGCGCAGCTCCTCCCCAGGGTCGACGCCGACATCGCTCGCGTGCAGAGGCTGCTCGACTCGGCCCACCACGACCAGAGCTGGACGCCCGTCGACAAGCTGGACGGCGCCGGCCGCGCCCGCCTGAACGGCGCGACCGGGCAACTGCTCGAAGACCTGGCCCCGGTGCCGGACCTCCTGGAGATCCGGAAGTCCGCCTGATGCACGCCGAACGACCTGCCGCACGCCCCGAAGGGAACTCCGACATGCCCGCCGAAACTCCTGCTCCGCAAGGCGGTTGCCCCGCCGGACGGCGCTCGTTCGTCAAGACGGCCCTGGGCGCGGGCGCGGCCGGTGCCGTCCTGGCCGGCGGGGGATTCGCGCTGAGCCAGACCGGTACCGGCGAGGCGCGCGCGGCCGGCACCGCCGACTCGGGAAAGGTGCCCTTCCACGGCGCCCACCAGGCCGGCATCGTCACACCGCAGCCCGCGGCCGCCACCTTCGTCTCCCTCGACGTCATCGCCGACAGCCGACGGGACCTCTCCGACCTGCTGCGCACCATCACCGAACGGGCCCGCTTCCTCACCGCGGGCGGCGCCCCCGCCGACCTCGGCGTCGGCGCCCCGCCGTCCGACAACGGCATCCTCGGCCCGGAGGTCCCCGCCGACGCGCTGACCGTGACGGTCGGCGTCGGCGCCTCGCTCTTCGACGACCGGTACGGACTCGCCAAGGCCAAGCCGGTCCGGCTCACGCCCATGCGGACCTTCCCCAACGACAACCTGAAGGCCGCCGAATGCCACGGCGACCTCTCGCTCCAGATCTGCGGCGCCCGCCAGGACGTGGTCCTGCACGCGCTGCGCGACATCGCCCGGCACACCCGCGGCGCCATGCAGATCAAGTGGCGCATCGACGGCTTCCAGAACGCGCCGCGCCCCACCGGCGCCCAGCGCAACCTGCTCGGTTTCAAGGACGGCATCGTCAACCCGGACGTGAAGTCCGCACGGGAGACCGACCGGCTGATCTGGGTCGGCGACGCGCTGGGCGAGCCGTCCTGGGCGGTCGGCGGCAGCTACCAGGTCATCCGCATCATCCGCATGCTCGTCGAGTTCTGGGACCGGGTCTCGCTCACCGAGCAGGAGAAGATGTTCGGCCGCCGCAAGGACACCGGCGCCCCGCTGGACGGCGCGGTCGAGACCGACAGCCCGAACTACGCGAAGGACCCGCACGGCAACGCGATCCCGATGGACGCGCACATCCGCCTCGCCAACCCCAGGACCGCCCAGACCGACAACACCCGTATCCTGCGCCGCGGTTACAACTACGACCGGGGCATAGACAACGTCGGCAACCTCGACATGGGCCTGGTCTTCTGCAGCTACCAGCAGGACGTCAAGCGGCAGTTCGAGGCGACCCAGGAACGGCTCATCGACGAACCGCTCGTCGACTACATCTCCCCGACGGGCGGCGGCTACTTCTTCGCGCTGCCCGGCGTCAAGGACTCCTCCGACTGGCTGGGCCGGGGCCTGCTCGCGACCTGAGGCCGAGCCTCCGTGCCGCGTCGGCGGTGGGCGCGCCCGGCCGCGTACGTGTGGCGGGACCACTGGTCGCGGCGAGTGAGCGTGGCTGAGGCCCGCTCAGCCGCGTTTACCGCCCGCGCCATTGGCCATCCCCGATCACCGGGGACGCGTTCGCGGACCGTGTCGGTCGCCGCGGGTTCGACGGCCGCCCGGGTTGTGCCAGGAATCCGGGGCTCCGCGCCCCGACAGGGATTAGGTTGACCGCATGAGCAATCTCGATCGCCAGCCCGCGCTCGCCGTCTGCGGCGGACGCGGATTCGTCGTGGCCGAGCCGGTGCGCGAGCTTCTCTCGCCCCGCACCGTGCAGCTCGGCGAGTCCACCGAGGTGCGCAGGCTGCTGCCGAACCTCGGCCGCCGGATGGTCGGCGCCTGGGCGTTCGTCGACCACTACGGCCCCGACGACATCGCCGACGAACCCGGCATGCAGGTGGCGCCCCACCCCCACATGGGCCTGCAGACCGTGAGCTGGCTGCACCAGGGCGAGGTGCTGCACCGCGACAGCCTGGGCAACCTCCAGACCGTACGCCCCCGGGAACTCGGCCTGATGACCTCGGGCCGGGCCATCAGCCACTCGGAGGAGACCCCCAAGTCGCACAGCCGCTTCCTGCACGGAGCCCAGCTGTGGGTGGCCCTGCCCGACGCCCACCGCCACGTCGAACCGCACTTCCAGCACCACGCCGACCTGCCGCACGTCACCGCGCCCGGCATCGACGCGACGGTCATCCTGGGCGAACTCGACGGCGCCGCGTCACCGGGCAGCACGTACACGCCGATCGTCGGGGCGGACCTGGCCCTCGCCGCAGGCGCCGAAACGCGGCTTCCGCTGAACCCCGATTTCGAGTACGCCGTCCTCGCCATGTCGGGCGAGGCTCACGTGGACGACGTACCGGTCCTCCCCGGCTCCATGCTCTACCTGGGCTGCGGCCGCACGGAACTCCCCCTGCGAGCCGTCTCCGACGCGGCCGTCATGCTGCTGGGCGGCGAGCCGTTCGAGGAGGAGATCCTGATGTGGTGGAACTTCGTGGGCCGCTCGCAGGAGGACATTCAGCAGGCCCGTTCGGACTGGATGACGGGGTCGCGCTTCGGCGAGGTGAAGGGGTACGACGGCGCCCCCATCCCGGCACCGGAACTCCCGGCAGTGCCCCTGAAACCGCGGGGGCGGGTGCGCTGAACTGGGCGTATGCCCGAGCGAACGTCGTCGAGCGCGCGGCGTAGTTGCTCGGCGGCGGGTATCGCGTTGGGGCACTGGGGCATGACCAGGATCTCGATCTCCATACCTCCACGATCGCGCGCGGCGCGTCCCGCCGCGCAGCCCCTGATCGTGGCGGCGGGTGACCGGAAGCAGCCACGGCGACGGTCGTTGTGCCGCGAGGAGGTCAGTCGTGGGGAGGGAGGTCGCCGAGCTGGTGGTCGGCGGACCGCAGGGCCTCGTCGACCAGGTGCTTGATGTGTCCGTGCCGCAGGGCGTAGATCACGCGGCGGCCTTCTTTGCGGGTGGTGACCAGGCCGGCCAGGCGGAGGCGGGCCAGGTGCTGGCTGACCGAGGGGCGGGCGACTCCGCATGCCTCGGTGAGGGTCGTCACATCCGCCTCGCCTTCGGCCAGGCGCTCCAGGAGGGCGAGGCGGGTGCGGTCGGCCAGCAGTCCCAGGACCTCCGCGGCCACGGCATACCGCTCCGCCGGTCCGCCTTCGTCTCGCTGTTGCGGGCCTTGCGCACCTGATAGGTGCATGCGTGCACTCATACGCACATAATGGTGCCGTGGGTGGCCGGTGTCCAACCGGCCTGCCCTGTCGACCCCTGATCCGGAAGGCGTGAGCTGTCGTGAGCGACCAGAGCACCCCCCACCAGCCTCACCGCCACGACCGCGGACACGACCATCAGCACGGCCGCCGAGAGCAGCAGCACCACGGCGGCCACGGTTCCGGAGCGGGCCGATGGCCGCGGTTCAGGCACCGGATCGCACACCTGGTCAAGCCGCACAGTCACGACGTCGCGGACAAGGTCGACTCGGCCATGGAGACGTCCGCCGAGGGGATGCGCACCCTGTGGATCTCCCTCGGTGTCCTGGGTCTGGCGGCCGTTTCGCAGGCCGTCGTGGTGGTGGTATCCGGTTCGGTCGCGCTGTTGGGGGACAGCATCCACAACGCGGCCGACGCGCTGACCGCGCTTCCGCTCGGCGTCGCCTTCATGCTCGGGCGGCGGGCGGCGACCCGCCGGTTCACCTACGGCTTCGGCCGCGCCGAGGACCTGGCCGGCGTCCTCATCGTGCTCACGATCGCCGCCTCGTCCGCGCTGGCCGCCTGGGCCGCGATCGACCGGCTGCTGAACCCTCAAGGAATCAGCCACCTGCCGGCGGTCGCCGCCGCTGCGCTGATCGGTTTCACCGGCAACGAGTGGGTGGCCCGCTACCGCATCACCACCGGCAAGCGGATCGGTTCGGCCGCGCTGGTCGCCGACGGTCTGCATGCCCGCACCGACGGCTTCACCTCCCTCGCGGTCCTGCTCGGCGCCGGCGGCGCCGCACTCGGCTGGCGCCTGGCCGACCCGATCGTCGGCCTCATGATCACCACTGCGATCCTCGCCGTCCTCAAGAGCGCCGTCCGGGAGGTGTTCCGCCGTCTGATGGACGCGGTCGACCCTGCCCTGGTCGACACCGCCGAAACCGCCCTGCACCAGGTCGAAGGCGTCCTGGAAGTCGGGGAGCTGAGGATGCGGTGGATCGGCCACCAGCTGCGAGCCGAGGTCGCCATCGTCGTGGCGGGCGATCTCAGCGTCCGCGACGCGCACCGGGTCGCCGTCGACGCCGAGCACACCCTCCTGCACGCCGTCCCCCGGCTGACCGCCGCCCTCGTCCACGCCGACCCTGCTACCAGCCACGACGAGGCGGACCCGCATACGCCTCTGGCGCACCACCACGCGCACGCCTGACGGCCCCCGCCCCTCACGGGAGACCGGGACGCCGCCTCCTCCTCACCGCCCTGGGCATCGGAGGCAGCTGACATGACCGGGCAGCGGCGTCAGGTGCCCGTCTGCCCGGGACCGTGTCGGGTGGGCCACGTGCGGGTGTCGCGCGGTTCGACGTACGGCTCCGTGCCCTCGGACAGCCCCCCGGCCATGGCCCGCTGGCGGGCGAGCTCGGCGTCGAACTCCAGGCCGAGGAGGATGGCCAGGTTCGACAGCCACAGCCAGACCAGGAAGACGATGACCCCGGCCAGCGCGCCGTAAGTCTTGTTGTACGAGCCGAAGTTGGCGACGTACACCGCGAATGCCCCGGAGGCGAGCAGCCACAGCAGCACCGCGAGGACGCTGCCCGGACTCAGCCAGCGGAAGCCGGGGCCGCGGACGTTGGGGGCCCGCCAGAACAGCAGGGCGAGCATCACGACGAACAGGCCCAGCAGTACGGGCCACTTGACCACGGACCAGATCATGACGGCTGTGTGCCCGATGCCGAGGACCCGGCCGGCGCGCTCGGCCAGCGGCCCGGTGAACACCACGATCAGCGCGTTCGCGGCGAGCAGGAGCATGAGGGCCAGGGTCAGCAGGATCCGCAGCGGGGTGAGCTTCCACACCGGGCGGCCTTCAGGAAGGTCGTAGACAGCGTTGGCGGCCCGGATGAAGGCCGCGACATAGCCCGAAGCGGACCATACCGCCGCGGCCAGGCTCACGGCCGCCACCAGCCCACTGCCACCGCCGCTTCCGCGCAGTTGCAGCACAGCCTGGCTCAGGAGGTCGCGCACCGCGCCCGGCGCCAGTTGCCTGAGGTTGTCGAGCACCGCACTGGTGGCGGACTCGCCGATCGCCCCGAGGAGGGAGACGAGCACCAGCAGCGTCGGGAACAGGGACAGGACGCCGTAGTACGTCAGCGCGGCGGCACGGTCGGAGAGGTCGTCGTCCAGGAACTCCCGGCCCGTGCGCCGCAGCACCGCCCACCACGAGCGGGCCGGCAGATCGGTGGGCTCGTCCGGAGCGGCCTCCTCGACCTCGGGGCCCGGACCGGCCGGCCCTCCCGCCTTCTCCGCCTCGCTCCGGCGCCGTCGCCTGCCCAGGAATGTCATACGGGCACGGGTTGCCCGCAGCGGGCCGACGAATCGCACGGGTTCTCCGGTTCCGCGACGCCCGCACCGTGTCGTACCGGTCGGGGATCGTAGGCAGGGCCCGCCTTCAAGGGCTTGGGGAGGAGCGGCGCTCGTGAGATGGTGAAAGTGATGGACCAGCCTGGTTCCGTCGGTTGAGGCTTCGGTGACCCGTCTGAAGCGGGCCGCAGCATGCACGCTGGTGCCGTATCGCGGCTTTGAACGCCGGACATGTTCACGGCACCCGCCGTGCTCCGGACCCCGAGTTCCCCTTTCCCATCCAGGGACTTGGTCTTCCAAGGCTGCCGCCCCCTGCCAGGGGAGAAGCCTCATGAAGCCCTACAACGCCCAGGTTCAGCTCCTTGGTTCCTTCGCTGTGCTGACCCTGTGCCCCGACGAGCCCGGCCGGCTCGTAAGCCCACCGGAGCGCCTGAGGCGCGTCCTGGCGCTGATTCCCGCCTCCGTCGAGGCCTTGGTGTTCGACTCCAGCCGCCTGTCCGACGAGGACCTCAGCCCTGCCACAGCGGCGGTCATGACCTGGGCGGCGGAGCGGCCGGCACCGCTGACGGTCGTCGCCTCGCCCGGCTTGGGCGCGGAGGAGGCGGACGCCGCTTCGCGTGGCGACCACCCGTCAGATTCCAGGCTGCCCTCACCTGCCGCTGTCCAGGAGATTCCGCCGGCCCTTGCGCTGCGTGCTCTGCGGCAGCGGGCCGCGGGCATCTCCCGTGCTCACCAGGAAGACCACCCGTGTGCGCGATGACGACCGACGTGCCGTGGTCCGGGATTCCCGCGCATCTGGCGGGCGCGGCGGTGGGAGTATGGAAGGACGGGCCTTCCGGCTGGAGGTGAAGAGCCGTGGCCCCTGAGCCACCCGAGGACGACGACGAGCGCCGCACGGTGCCCCGCAGAGCCCAGGACGACGGCGAGCGCCACACTGTGCCCGGCAGCGCCGAGGACGGCGACCGAATGAGCAAGTGGTTCGCAGGTGCCATCGGTGCCATGGCCAATGTGGAAGCGCCGGCGGCTCTGGGCCGGGTGTGCGTCGACCTCCTCGACATCAGCGGCGCGTCGATCTGTCTGTACGGCGAGGACCTGGGCGTGCGAACCCTGTGGTGGTCCAGCGACCGGGTGGCGGGTCGGCTCGCAGAGGCGCAGTACACCCTGGGCGAGGGGCCGTGCCTGACCGCCGTCTCCCAAGGCGCTCCCGTCTTCGCGGCCGATCTCACGCGTGGCCGGGATGCCGAACGGTGGCCGCTGTTCGCCCAGCAGGCCGTCGACCTCGGCGCGCGCGCCGTGTTCTGCCTGCCGCTGGGCGACGACGGACACACCTTCGGTACCTTCGACCTCTACCGGAGCACCCCCGGGCCGCTCTCGGAAGGAAACCGCTCGTTCGCGTTCCCCGCCGCCGAGGCCATCACCACGGCCCTGGTTGCCCTCCAGGTACACGGAGCCCGGACCGGAGTGGGTGACGCATGGGTGTCGGCGGCCGAGACGGAACACGAGGAGGTTCATCAGGCCACAGGAATGATCATGGTGCATCTCGGGGTCGACCCCACGCATGCGCTGGCCCGCCTGAGGGCCCACGCCTTCTCCCACGGACAGACCGTGACGGAGGCGGCTTTCGACGTCATCGCCGGGAGGATCAGGTTCCATGACTAGGCTCGCCCCCATCGACGGGCCGGAGCAGGGAAGCGGTGACATCGGCATGACCACCCGAGAGCAGCAGCTCACCGAGGCCTTCGTCGCACTCAGCGACACCTTCGACGACGCCGTCGACCCCCTCGTCCTTCTCGGCCGCCTCGTACGGCACAGTGTCGCTCTGACCGCCGTCGACGCGGCCGGCGTGATGCTCGTCAACGCCCGCGGATCACTGCGCCCCGCCGTCTCGACCGAGTACGCGACCGAACTCACCGAGATCTGGCAGGCCCAGATCCAGCAGGGCCCCTGCGCCGAAGCCTTCACCACCGGCCTCCCGGTCCACGCCGCCGACCTCGAATCGCACAAGGACCGGTGGCCCCACTTCGCCCTCCGCGCCCAGGCGGCCGGATACCAGAGCGCTCACGCCCTGCCCGTCTTCCTCCGCGGCCAGACCATCGGCGCCCTCAACCTGCTGGCCCACCACCCCGTCGCGCTCACGGCAGCGGAAACACGCCTCCTGCGCGCCCTCACCGACGTCGCCGCCACCGCTGTCATCTCCTGGGACCACCACCCGCTCGGCCCCCAGGACATCACCCGCCGCACCCAGTCCGCACTGTCCGGCAAAGCGCTCTTCGACACCGCCAGCGGCATGCTCGCCGCCACCGCCGACATCACACCCGCACAGGCGGGCAGCCACCTGCACGCCTATGCGCTACACCATCACCGGCGCCCGACCGACATCGCCGACGACCTCGTACACCGCCGCATCACACCCCAATCCGTCCTGCCGCCGGGCAGCCCGTAGGCCCAAGCCGTGCGGTCGCGCAGCGGACGCCGGACGAGGCCTCCGTTCGGTGCGGGCGGCTATCCGGGTGCTCGGACGCCGGTAGGCCTGGCAGGGGAGTGCCGTGTGACGCTTTGGCGCAGGGCCTTCTGCACGGGGGCGGGCGGGGGCGGGCCGTGGACGGTGTCCAGCAGGCTCTGGGCGAGGCGGTGGAGTTTGGTGTTGGTGTGCTGGGAGACGTCGACCAGGACGTGCCAGGCCTGGTCGGGAGTCAGCTGGTAGGAGGCCATGAGGACGCCACGGGCCATGTCGATGACCGGCCGTGTTTGCAGGGCTTCGCGCAGCTGGTCCGTTTCGCTCGGGGAGCTCGGGGAGCTCTGGCTGTGGCCGGGCGATTCGGGTTCCCGCTCGTACTGGACCGGGGAGGGCGTCTCCGTGCCGAAGGTGAGCCCGCTGGCCGCGGTGAGCAGGTCGAGGGTGTGGGTGAAGGTGAGCAGCCGTATCAGGGGGGCGCCGGCGGCGCGCACCATGAGGGTTTTGTCCTGGTCGAGGGCGCGGTGGCGGACACGTAGCAGGGCGTTGAGGCCGCAGCAGTCACAGAAGGTCACGCGGCTCAGATCGAGGTCGATTCCGCTGCGTGATGTGTCCAGAGCCGCAGTGAGCACGCTGTTCAGCTGCGAGGCGGTATCAATGTCGATTTCACCGGACACGACGACGATCACACGGTCGTCGCACGGGTACATCGCCGCTTCGAGGTCTGGCGTCAGCGGGCAGCCGGCGGGCTCCGCCGTGAGCCGTGTGCAGGGGTCGCTGATGCCGGCCCGGTTCGTGGCAAGTCTCTGGTCGGCCATGGCACCGCTCCCCATGCCTGAGGTGGACCTCGCTCCTACGACTACCAGGCTCCGCCCGTCGGCATCACCCGTCAAGTGATACATGAAATCGACTTCGTCCACTGGAAGGCGCGAAATGCTCGTCGTACGGTGGGGGCATGGGCCTGGTACCTGAACCGCACAGCGGTTGGACATTCCTGACCAACCACGCCCGGGTGATGGTGGCGATCGCGGACAACCCCCGTGCACGCATCCGCGACATCGCCGCGTACTGCCGACTCACTGAACGGGCGGTGCAGAGGATCATCACCGACCTGGAAACCGACGGCTACCTGTCCCGCACCCGCAACGGTCGGTCCAATGCCTACCGCATTCAGCCGGACACCCCGCTGCGCCATCCGGCCGAGGAAGGCCTGAGTGTGGCCACGCTGCTGTCCGTCCTCGCCCACCGCACCGCCCACCGCACCGCCCACCCTGAGCGCGTCACCGCCGATCCCACTCATGTCTGACAGCGCTGTGACCCGACGTGTCGGTGATGTGCTCGACATGCTCGCTGGACCAGCGGGACAGGTCGGTGGCCACGTGGCGCAGTACACGTCGCTCTGGATGGCCGCATGGACAACAGGTGCCCGTTTCCCATGCCGGGCATAGGGGCATGCTCACGCCCTATCCGCCGGGCATCCCCGCGGCGCTGCCCGGCGAACGGCTCAACGCGGACGTCCTGAGGTATCTGCGCAGCGGCATCGACGCGGGCATGGTCGTCCCGGACGCGGTGGACTCGCAGGTGCGCAGCGTACGGGTCGTGGCGGACGACTGACCGAGACGACTGACAGAGACGGCCGACCAGTGGCACGTTCCGCTCCGCCGTACGGTCGACTCCAAGCCGAAGCCGAAGCCGAAGCCGGGTCGGCTCGACGGCAGAAGGCGACACAGCTCTTCCCATCCCATCGAACTCATCCGGGCCCATCCGGGTCTGAACGCAAGGAATCATGGTGACCGGCACACCCGTTCCGTTGAGCCCCGCGAACCTCCCTCCACCGCAGGCGCTGCGTGAGTACGCGCTGATCGCCGACGGGGAGCGGGGAGCCCTCATCGGACCGCACGGGGACATCGCCTGGATGTGCATGCCGCGCTGGGACTCCGACGCCGTGTTCAGCACCCTCATCGGCGGGCCCGGTCACTACGCGCTCGGCCCCGTCGGCCGGTACGTCTGGGGCGGCTACTACGAGAACGGCACCCTCATCTGGCGCAGCCGCTGGATCACCGAGCACGGCATCGTGGAGTGCCGCGAGGCCCTCGCCCTCCCCGCGGACCCGCACCGGGCCGTCCTGCTGCGCCGGATCCACGCCGTCTCCGGGGTAGCCCGTCTCACCGTCAGCCTGGCACCCGCCGCCGGTTTCGGCTCCGAGCGGTCCCACCTGCCGCACCGTGACGAGGACGGCACGTGGAGCGCCCGCACCGGAAGCCTGCGCTGGCGCTGGAGCGGCGTACCGGAAGCGCGTCCCGCCCGGTTCGGCCACCGCGGTGGCCTGGCGGCCGCGCTGACACTCCAGCCGGGCGAGCGGCGCGACCTCGTCCTGGAAATGTCGGAGCACGCTTTGCCGGACGCCCCTGACGCGGGCAGCCTGTGGGACGGCACGAAAGCGGCCTGGGCCGGCGAAGTCCCCTCCCTTGAACACACGCTCGCACCCGAGGACGCACGGCACGCCTATACCGTGATGCGCGGCCTCACCAGCGCGTCGGGCGGCATGGCCGCGGCCGTCACCACCAGCCTTCCGGAACGGGCCGAGGCCGGGCGCAACTACGACTACCGCTATGTCTGGATCCGCGACCAGTGCTACGCCGGGCAGGCCGTGGCTGCCGCGGGCGCCCACGCCCTGCTGGACGACGCCGTACGTTTCGTCGCCGCCCGCCTCCATCAGGACGGGCCCGCGATGGCGCCCGCCTACACGGTCACCGGGGAGCCCGTCCCCAGCCCGCGCGAGCTCGGTTTCCCCGGCTACCCCGGCGGCGGCAGCCGAGTGGGGAACCGGGTCAGCCGCCAGTTCCAGCTCGACGCCTTCGGTGAGGCGCTGCTCCTGTTCGCCGCCGCCCACCAGCACGGCCGCCTGGACGCCGACGGCTGGCGGGCGGTGGACATCGCCGCCGACACCGTCGCCCGGCGCCGCGGCGAAGCCGACGCGGGCATCTGGGAACTCGACGAGCAGCACTGGACCCACAGCAGGCTGATCTGCGCCGCGGGGCTGCGGGCCGTCGCCCAGGTGGCCCCGTCCGTCGGCAAAGCCGCCGCCTGGGCCTCCCTCGCCGACACCATCCTCGCGGAGACGACCGCGAACAGCCTTCATCCGTCGGGCCGTTGGCAGCGGTCCACGCGCGACAGCGCACTGGACGCCGCACTGCTGGTGCCGCCGCTGCGCGGAGCGCTGGCGGCCGACGACCCGCGCACCGTCAGCACCCTGCGCGCCTACACCACGGAACTCACCCGTGACCACTACGCCTACCGCTTCCGCCACGACCAGCGCCCGCTGGAAGAGGCCGAGGGCGCCTTCCTGCTCTGCGGCTACCTGATGGCGATGGCCGAACACCAACACGGCAACCAGGCCGAGGCCGTGCGCTGGTTCGAACGCAACCGTTCCGCCTGCGGTCCGCCGAGGAGTACGGCATCAGCCAGCGCCAGCTCCGCGGCAACCTGCCCCAGGCCTTCGTCCACGCCATCATGCTGGAGAGCGCCGTCCGCCTCACCGCCCCGCCCGGCCCCCGTCCATGACGAGGGAGGTGCGGAAGGTGCCCCAGTTCGCTGACCCTCTCCTCGATCTGGCGCGCCGCCGCCGGGAACCCGCGGTGGTGCAGACCCTGCGATCCACGGCGGCCGCGGTCATCTCCTATGTGGTGGCTCTCCAGCTGAGCAGCGAACCCGCACCGCTCACCGCGCCGTTGACGGCTCTGCTCGTCGTGCAGGTCACCCTCTTCACCACCCTCGTCACAGCCGTGCGCAGGGTGAACTCCGTGGTGGCGGGCGTGCTCCTGGCCATCGGCTTCAGCTCCCTGGTGGGCCTGACCTGGTGGAGCCTGGGGTTGATCATCCTTGTGGCGCTGGTGGTGGGGCGCTTCGTGAAGGTGGGTGAATTCGTTCCCGAGGTGGCGATCAGCGCGATGCTCGTCCTCGGTGTGACACGGGTTTCGGCGACCGCCTGGGACCGCGTCCTGGAGACACTGATCGGCGCCGGGGTCGGCATGCTGTTCAACGTGCTGCTCGCGCCGCCCGTCTGGGTCGAGTCCGCGGGCGGGGCCATCGAGGAGCTCGCCGCTCGGATGCGGCGGCTGCTGCTGGACCTGGGGGAGGAGGTCGGCGGTCACACGCCGGTGGCGCAGGCGGCCGCGCGGCTGCACGAGGCCCGGCGGCTCGACCACGACATCGTGCGGGTGGACGCCTCGCTGCGACAGGCCGAGGACAGCCTCCGGCTCAACCCGCGCGTCAAAGAAGGGCTGCTGTCGCGGGTGGTGCTGCGCACCGGTCTCGACACCCTGGAGATCTCGGCGGTGGTGCTCCGAGTGGTGTGCCGGTCCTTCACCGACCTCGCCAAGGAGCGTACGGAGGAACGGCTCTTCGAGCCGGAGGTGGGGCACGCCTTCAAGGACGTCTTCGAGCATCTGGCCCGGGCCGTGCAGAGCTTCGCCGTACTGATCACCACGCAGGTCAGCGCCAACGCCGAGGAAGCGGAGGAACGGCTGGCGGCCGAGCTGTCAGCTGGGCGCGCGAGCCGGGACCGGGTCGCCGATCTCCTGCTCGCCCAGGTGCGGCGGCACCCCCGGCAGTGGCAGTTGCACGGCGCGCTGCTCGCGGAAGTCGACCGGGTCCTCGACGAACTCGACGTGGAGAAGCGCTCGCAGCGCCTGGTCGAGGAACTCGACCGGCAGTCGCGAGAACAGCGGGAGCGCTATCGCCTCGTCGGCCGCGTCCGACAGCGCCTGCGGCTGCGGGAGCCGGAGGAGGAGCGGCCTGCCTGACCCCGGTCGCGCCCCCCTGAGCACGGCCGCGAGTCGGCCGGCGTACGGGGCCGGGGGCAGCATTCGTACTCGGGCATCGCGGAGCCACCTCAGGCGGTGTTGCTTCGGTCTGTGATGAGGTCGAGTACCGCGGGGATGCCGCCGTGGGTGAAGGCGTGGAGTTGGCGGTCTGCTCCGGTTCCTTCGCGCAGGAGCCGGTGCAGGAGGGAGTTGACTTGTCGTGTGTCGCCGGCGGTTTCGAGGGCGGGGTGGATGTGGGTGGCGAGTGTGCAGATGACGTCGCCGCATTTGCGGAGGTGTCCGGTGGGGTCGATGAGTTTGCCGGTGAGGCCGTCGCGGGCGGCGCGCCAGGTGGCTGCCTGGAGGAGTTCGGCGGGGAGTTCCGGGAGGGGCTCGCCGTCCTTTTCCTCGCGCATCGCGGTTGTCACCAGGGCTCGTACGATTCCGGCGAGCATGACGGTCTCGTCGACCCTCAACTGGACGTCCAGGCAGCGGATTTCGATGGTGGGGTAGCGGTCGGAGAGGCGGGCGTGCCAGTAGAGCTGGCCGTTGTCGAGGATGGCTCCGGCGGCGTTGAGGGCGTTGACGCGGGTCTCGTAGTCGTCGATGCCGGCGAAGGGTGGCGGGGGACCGCTGACCGGCCATCGGCTGAAGACGGGGGTGCGCCAGCTGGCGAATCCTGTGGGGCGGCCGTCCCACAGGGGGGAGTTGACCGACATGGCGAGGAGGGTGGGGAGCCAGACGCGGATGCGGTTGAGTACGGCGATGCCGGTTTCGCGTTCGGGGATGGCGACGTGTACGTGCATGCCGTTGATGAGTTGCTCGTCGACGAGTTGCGCGGCATTGGTGTGCATGGCCTGATAGCGCGGTTGGTCGGTGACGGGCACGGGGGCCGGGCCGGCGCAGGGTGCGGCGGCGACGGGCGCCAGGCGGCAGCCGAGGTCTTCGGCGGCGGCCGCGACCGCGTGGCGCAGGCGCAGCAGATGGCCGCCCGCCTCGTCCAGCGTGGTGCAGACGGGGGTCGCCACCTCCACCTGGGCCTGGAGCAGTTCTGGCTGGACCTCCCCGTCGTCGACCACGGGCCCGAGGTCGGCGGCGGCGCGTACCTCTTCCGACAGGGCGACGGGAAGGGCGGTGACCGGGTCCACCAGCAGGTACTCTTCCTCGATCCCAAAGGTGATCATGGCTTCCGGGCAGCCCGTGGATGCCCCGCGAACCGGTTCCACGGCGGTGGTGCCGCCTTCGAGTACGACGTCGACAGGGCCCTCGACGAGCGGGGGCCCCTCGCGGCGCGGCTGGACGCGCACGGTTTCGTCAGACGAGCCGTTCGGCACGGATCACCACCAGTTCCTCTGTCGTCTCAGCGTCGTCGATCAGCCCCTGCCGCGCCAGCCATGCGCTGGACGAACGGAAGATCCCCGTCTGTTTCGGGTCCGCATTTCGAGGAAGGCGACAGAGAGGTACCGGTGAACGGTCCAGGCCGATAGCAGCCCGAATGTGAAATGGAGTGAAGCAGTGGCTGTCGTGAAGAGTTCGCTGTCCGACTCGGAACTGAAGGTGGTCGGCTCGGCACTGCAGGGAGCGCTCGTCGATCTGGTCGATCTGTCCCTCGCGGCCAAGCAGGTGCACTGGAACGTGGTCGGCCCGCGGTTCCGCTCCGTACACCTCCAGCTCGATGATGTGGTGACCACGGCGCGGCAGCACTCGGACACCGTGGCGGAGCGCGCCGCGGCGCTCGGAGTGAACCCGGACGGCCGCGCCGCGACCGTGGCCGCCGGCAGCGCGATCGGCACGGTTCCCGAAGGCTGGATCAAGGACTCCGAGGCGGTGGAGGCCATGGTCGTGGCCCTGGGCAGGATCGTGGACCGGATGCGTGAGCGCATCGCGGCCACCGACGAGCCCGACCCCGTGAGCCAGGACCTGCTCATCACCTTGACCGCGGACCTGGAGAAGCACGCCTGGATGTTCCAGGCGGAGAACAGCTGAATGCGCGGGCCCACACGGGCGGGGCGGCCTGAGCGGGCCGCCCCGCCCGTGTCACCCGGCCCGGACAGGATGCCGAGATGCCGGGCGAGCCGAGCTGTATGAGGGTGGATGTGCGGTCAGAGCCGGTGTCCGAACCCCGCCCGGGTCCGCGCGGGGGGGGGGGAACGGCGGGAGG